>JASGMP010000041.1 GCA_030156395.1 Fidelibacterota bacterium | reverse complement strand
TCAGATAATTTCAGGAGAGACTGAATCATATCCCGTTCTTTTTCACGAATCGCTCCAGATTCACCACTTAGGTTGACCAGAGCAGATAACTCTTTTGAATCTTCAATAAACTCTTCACCCTGAATACGAAACATCCGGGCAAAAAGATCGGTAATCCAATAAAAAACAGTTGTCAGGGGTTTCAGCAACACATAAATAACCGTTAAAAAAGAGGACATGCGCAGGCTGTGTTTGGTGGAGTTTCGCACGGCAATGATTTTGGGGAGAATTTCTCCCACAATGAGAATCACCAGTGTAACGGCAAACACCTGAACCAGAATGGATAAAATGGGGGATAAGTGATAGTAATTGGCGATATCCCTGGCAACAGAAGCCGAAATGACAGACATGGCAATATTGACAAAGGTATTTCCGGTGAGAATTGCAATCAGAAGTCGACGTGGAAAATTCAAAAGGGCTAAAAGCCGGAGCGCTTCCGGGTGGCCACCACGCATTTTTTCTTCCAGTTTGGACCGCTTGACAGAAAAAACAGCGGTTTCACTGCTGGAAAAAAGAGCGGAAAAAAGCAACAAAACAACAAACAACAAGCTTCGCAAAAGCAGGTCATCAGGCATAACCACATTCCTCCAGATGACGGTTTTCCAATGATGTCATCTGCGCTCTGGCTTGCGGGTTTCCATCTTCGTATCCCATAAGATGTAAAAAACCGTGAATCAGAATCCTGGCACATTCCTGGCGGATACTGACATGATACCGGGATGCATTTTCCCGGATACGTGGCAGGGAAATATATAACTCTCCTTCCACATAATCTTCACAACATTCCATAGTAAAACTGATAATATCCGTTAAGACGTCCTGACCGAAATATTCCTTTTTCATATCCCTGAGAGATTCGTCGGCCATATAAATAATATTGATATCACAAGAGGACAACCGGTAGGTTTTCAGCAATGTGAGAATAATCCCTGAAATTTCTTCATGCCGCAAAGGAAGCCTTAAACCGGATTCATTGTAGATGTGAATATGTTTTTCTTTAAGTCGACGGGAACGCATGGATTATTTCGCCGTTTCGCTTTTTTGCTGCCCCGGGTATTCGGGACGGTGATGATACATACTGATAAACTGCCGAATCAGGGATTCACGGATGATAGTAATATCATGAAAGGTAAGAGGACAATCAGACAGTTGTCCTTCATCCATTCGGGTTTTGATAATCAGATTGACACGATCTTCAATATCAGAATCTGTCGGTTTATTCAGGGCTTTTATGGCTGCCTCACAGGCTTCGGCGATCATCACCAAGGCGGTTTCTTTGGTATTGGGTTTGGGGCCTGGATATCTGAAATCACTTTCTTTCACATCTGCCGGATCTTCTGCCAGATCCATAGCCCGATCATAAAAGAATTTCACAATCTGGGTTCCATGGTGCATCGCAATAAAATCCACAACAATTTTTGGCAGATTATACTGCTCTGCCAGCTCTAAACCGGTCCGTACGTGATTTATCACCACTTTTGCTGCCATGTGGGGTTTAAGCTTTTCCAGAGGATTCTCATCCCGCTGGTTTTCAGCAAAATAGTTGGATTTGGCAATTTTTCCTATGTCATGATAATAAGCACCTACCCGCGCCAGCAGATTATTGGCACCAATCGCCTCGGCAACTGTATCCACAAGGGTCCCTACCATCACCGAATGATTGAAGGTACCCGGAGCTTTTATCGCTAGCTCTTTCAATAATGGCTTGTTTAAATCCGTCAATTCCAAAAGTGTCATATCCGTTGTAATATTTAGCATTCTTTCAAAAACACTCACCAGACCATATGCTGCCAGGACAGATCCAACGGTATTAATAAACGCAAACAAAATTCCCCGCGTTAACTCAGCAAGCGGACTGAAACTCACAAGCCCAATGGCTATCAAACCGAGGATGTAAGAAAGGAAGACCCAGATCAGGGGTTGAAAAATCTGATCCCTGCTTCTCAATTTTTTAATAGATATAGTAGAAATAAGTGCAGGAAGCATGTGGATAACGGTGAAATGGAAGGGATTCCCAAAAATATAGGAAAGCATAAGAATAATAGGGATCGTAGAAAAAATGGCGGCTCTTTCATCATAGAAGATAGACACAATCATGGCCAAAAGGGTCACAGGGACAGCCATAAAGGCAGCATGATTCAGAGATGAAATCAGATATCCCAGTCCAATCACAATCAATTGATTAATCACAATCAGAAAAATATTTTTCCAGTCTGAATAGATTTCCTTCCTAAAATAATAGATAAAGAGGATAAAAATTGTATAAAGTAACCCCATGATGAGCAGGTCGCCGAAAATTCCCATGAAGTAAGCCCGTCCAAAAGCATTTTGATTTCTTTTGGATTCTGCTACATTCAGCGAATAAAGTTTTCGATAGATTTGAGGTGTAACCCGGGTATTGGCGTCCACAATTTTTTCATTTTTTAGCACCTTGCCATCTACAATGGGAATCCTGCTGATGGCATCCTGCTGACGTTTGATTGTCCGCTCTTTATCGTAAACAAGATTCGGGCGGACAAAAATCCGGGAAATTTGAAACAACATCTGTTTCTTTTCAAAACTCAGCTCGTCCCCGTTTGTTTTCAGGATCTGGGATAGGGTATTAATGGCCTTGTCCCTGTCATAAATTTCACTGGTGGAGCGGTAAATTTCCTCTCCTGCCCGGGAAATGGCAATTTGGCTGGATATGATATCCTCAAGAGGGATATCCACAATTCCCTTGCTCATATACTGGTTGATTTCCTGAAGGAACTGGGTCTTCAGATTATCCAGATCCGGGAGGGGACTTTTATCAGGATCATACAAGCCACGGTAAAGATCACTCTCCATATCGATATTATAATCTTGTTTGAACTGACTGATGAGTTGATAGAAAGCCGTACTATCCGATCGGACCCGTTTGTTTTGTTCTTCAAATCGCTCCACATTATACCGGTATAGGTTTCTATCTTCCCGTGATTTTTTAAGGGACTGGTAGCGTTGTTTGAGGGCAGAAGTCATCCGAAAGAATTGTTCAATATCTTGTGTGCTTCTGATTTCCGCATCGGGATCGTAGTTAAAGACAAAGGGAACGCGTTTCAGGGCTTCCCGTTTTTCAGCTTCAATCACGTCTTCAGGCTTCAGAATATCAAAATCATAAGGAGCTATAATGGTTGACCGGGTAATTTCTCCAATTTGATATCTGTAAACATGGGAACGTTCCCGAGGAATCAAAATGGTTGCTATGACCACCACCAGAACCATCATGCCGGCTTTCAGCATAAGGTCCCAGTTGACCGATTTTTTCTTTATTTTTTTTGCTGTCATCAGGGTTCTCCAATCGACATCCCGATCAGAATTTAATCAGATTTGCTCCCCAAGTAAAACCAGAACCAAATGAAACAGTAATCACATAATCCCCACGTTGGAATCGTTTTTCGTTCAGTGCTTCACAAAAAGCGATGGGAATTGACGCCGCTGTGGTGTTGCCATATCGTTCAATATTTGAATAGACGGTATCAAGTGTCAGTTCCAGCCGGTTGGCAACCATTTGCGTGATACGCAAATTTGCCTGATGGGGAATTATCTGGGTGATCTCATCTTTTCTTACACTGTTTTTATTCAATAATTCCATCACCACTTCCGGCATACGGGTTGACGCATGTTTAAATACAAAACGGCCATTCATGGACGGGTAGTGGCGCCCTTGGATAATATCTTCAACGCTGATTCTATTCTGTACATAAATACTGGGATACTCTTTCCATAGTGCCTGGTAGTATTCTCCTTCGCTGTGAAGTACCGAATCCAACACATCGGATTCATCCTCGGAGGCTGTCAGCACAAAAGCTCCGGCACCGTCACCGAAAAGAACGGCCAGATCCCGGCCTTGGGTAGACAAATTAAGGCCTACACTCTGAACTTCGGCGCCCACAAGGAGAATTGTCCGATACTTACCTGATTTGATAAAGGTGGCTGCCAGTTCGAGCCCATACACAAATCCGCTGCACTGCTGACGAATATCATAAGCCGGAATCGTTCGACAACCTGCCAGTTTATTTTGAATCATCACACCGATGCCAGGTATTTCATGATCAGGGGATAGGGTCGCCGCTACGATCATATCCAGGTCCTGGGAAGTCATGCCGGCTTTATCAAGGGCTTTCTCAGCCGCTTTCACCGCCAAATCCGATGTCCCTTCTTCACCTACCTTGACAAAATGTCTTTCTTTTATACCTGTCCGTTCGGTAATCCATTCGTCGGAGGTATCCATTAATTTTTCCATGTCACGGTTTGTCACCACCTTTTCAGGAACATAATACCCATAACCGGCTATTTTAACACCCACTTTGACTCTCCTTATGCTTGTTTGTGTGGTTTTAAATCTTTTACAATGAGTTGAATCGAACGTATTCCATTCCAATCATTTATGGACGGGACAAAAACAATATCCACAGCTTTGTCGGGGGCACTGACCAATGGCAATTTTTCCCCGAAATTCCAGGCAATACAATCCAGGGAAAGATGATTTTTCCGGACTCTGAATTTCAGGTGATTTCCTCCTACAATACGGGCATGCAGGGGTTGAACATTTTTAAGGCAGAACTTGGGTCTCATATTCCCAGGTCCGAAAGGTCTCAGGCGATCAAGAAAGGTCAGAAGTTCCATATTGATTTGTTCGATTTCCACCTCGGCATCGATATAAATCCGGGGTTCCAGAAGATCCGGTGAGATGGTGTCTTCCGCAAATTTATGAAGATCCTGCATAAACTGATCCAGATTTTCCCTCGAAATAGTCAGCCCGGCCGCCATCACGTGTCCACCATAGGTTTGCAGCCACTTTTCATGAACATGCAATGCGCCGTATAAATCAAATCCGGTAATACTCCGACCGCTGCCTTTACCCAACTCATCCTGAAAAGCAATCATAATGACCGGGCGATGATAAAGTTCTTTGATTTTTGAAGCCACAATTCCAATAACACCCGGATGCCATGTCGGATTATGGAGGACCAAAATTTTGGGAAGCTGATGTGGGTACCGTTTTTCAATATCCCGGATAGCTTCTTCCATCACATCTTTTTCAATAGCCCGTCGCAAGGTATTTTCATCATCCAGGATTTCCGAATAGGCTCTTGCTTCAACAGGATCCCGGGTTGTCAATAATTTCACAGCTCTGGAGGCTTCACCGAGTCGACCGACGGCATTTAAACGCGGGGCAATGCCAAAGACAATTTTTGACACGTCCATCTCTTCAGGGCGAATCCGGCTGACATCCATCAGGGCCTTTAAACCGATCCGGTTTTTCCCCACATTGATTTTCCGTAGCCCTTCACTCATCAGGATACGATTTTCACCGGTCATGCTTACAATATCTGCTGCTGTTCCCAAAGCTACCAAGTCCAGATAATCATAGGCTATTTCCTCATCCAGGTTTTCATAACGGCAATACCCCTGGATGAGTTTAAAGGCGACCCCGGCACCGCACAAGTTTTTTTCAGGGTAACTGTCATCAGTCTGCCTGGGATTGACTATGGCCAGGGCTGGCGGTAGTTCAGGTGATGGCTCATGATGGTCTGTAATAATTACATCCAGTCCTTTTTGCCTTGCATAACGAATTTTTTCCACCGCATTGATACCGCAATCGCAGGTGATGATGAGGGATACACCCAAACGGACTGCATGGTCAAGACCTTCCCGGGACAGCCCATATCCTTCTTTTTCCCGGTCAGGAATATAATAGCTGATATTTCCGCCCAGTTTTTGAAAAAAGAGGTAGAGAATTGAGGCGGATGTGATACCATCCACATCATAATCGCCATAGACAAGAATTTTTTCACCGTTAGCAAGTGCCTGACGAATTCGTAGGATCGCCTTTTCCATGTCCTTCATCAAAAACGGGTTGTGCAGTTTGTCCGATGTGGGATTAAAATATTCTTCCAGTTGCTTCTCATTGATGATATTCCGAGTGAGTAAAAGTTTACCATATAGGGGATCCAGGCCAAGAGTACGGCTGAAGATCAGCAACTGATCAGGATCAAATTCTTTGAAAATCCATTGCATTTTACAAATATGATCCGGAGTTGAACGTAAGCCGAATTCTGTTCTCCCGTTATATCATAAGATATAGCGGGGGACGGTCATTTATCTGGTTCCGGAATCACTTTCGGAATCCTGCTGCCACCTTGAGAATGGAATCCGGGCCAGATTCACCGCCGGAGCGGTCTCTCAGTTTTGCATTGCTCCGACCGGGGTTTACCAAGCGGCCTGCCTTTCAGCAGACCCGGTGAGCTTTTACCTCACCTTTTCACCTGTATCCGCCTATTTCCGGGAGTCTCCTCCCGGGGATGGACAGATAGTCTGTTTTCTGTGGCACTTTCCAATCATTACTGATTCCTCGTGTTACGAGGCGGCCTGCCCTGCGGAGTTCGGACTTTCCTCATCCCGGCAGGATCACTCCTGCCCGAACGCGACCGTCTTCTCAACTCCAGATCTATATACCTTTTATTTATCTACTGTCAATATGCCTTCATCTGAATATATGAAGCGCCCGCAGATATCACAAGTTACGATTTTATTCCGCTTGTAAATATCTACCCTTTTCTGGGGGCTTACCTTATTATTACACCCGCCGCAGGCATCCCGAATAATAGGTACAACAGCAACACCTCGCCGGGCTTTTCGAACCCTTTCGTATACAACTAGAATATTACGGGGGATTTTTTGGGTGATTTCCTGGCGCTCTTTTTCCAGATGATCTTTTTCATCCCGGGTTTCCTGGATGGTTTTTTCAAGATTCTTTTTGGCTTTTTCCAAATCCGCTTTCAACGTTATGATACTTTCCTCAGCGCCCTTGATACTCTCTTCTAATTCCTGATTCTCCTCCCGGGCCGCATATATCTGTAATTCCGCTTCGTCAATCTCCTTTTTTGCATAATCTATCTCTGCCGTTAATGCATCATATTCCCTGTTGGTCGTTACCAAATAAAGTTGTTCCTGATATTTTTCCAGTTTTGCCCGGTATTCCTTGATCTTTCCCTGATTTTTGGTCACGCTAGCCTGATTCTGATTCATGCGTTCAGATTCCTGAACTTTCTTCTCCTCTTCTTCCTTGATGCGAGATTCCAGGGCAAGGACCGTCTCCGGTAAATTCCCCATCTTCTCCTTTATGCTTTGTAGTTGATAGTCCACAGACTGAAGCTTAATAAGCTTTTCCATCGTCTCGTGCATTAAAATCCTCCGGGCTGATTTTTTGTTCCAAAAAAAAGAGCACCTGTAAAAAGGTGCTCTTTATTCTCAATTTTTTGATTACTCTTAGGAATGAAGTTTTTTTTAATTGTTTTACTCCATAGTTTTCGATGAGCATTTTTTGCCACATTAGTAAATTTCATCAATTCCTTATATAAAGTCAAGTTGCGATTACGTTTAACCTTTCTTTTTTACGAACGTCTGAGAGCCGCTTTGGAAAAGCGCCAATCAGGTATTTCTGCATCCAATTCCAGGGATTCAATGATGAAGCGTGTCCCTTCGCTATTCTGATTCAATACATTCCGATACAGGATCTCTTTGGGATACCAGCGGCCATCGATCTGAAACACATGAAGTACATCCGTTTCCTTTAAAAGAGTCCCCCCTTTGGCAAAGCGCTCCTCACGCAAAATAATCTTCCGTTCCTGGTCTACCCAGAGTTTTCGCGAGTGATAAGCAATATCTTCCTTTTTGGATGTCAATACCAAAATCCAACATAATCTTTCCTGTAAGGTATCGACAGACAAGGTTTTGGCGGTATACAGGTTGCTCAGTATAGGATCTTCCATCATATCTTCATAGGAAAGGTCCGATCCCATCACCGATTGCCTTAGCATATGGCCTGCAATCTGAATAATCCGGTCGGTGGAAGGAGAATAAATCCACATCCGGTCCTTTTCTTTCAACATCTTCGTCCCCTGTTCCCGGGCCGGCGAAAGATATTCTGTAAATGCCTGATCCATCCCACGTATCCATGTTTTGGCTTTTATTTCACGTTCACTGCGCCGGTTCCGAACAATCATGCGGGATGTCATAATCCGGTTTTCAGCCGTGATATTGTCATCTACCTGTTTCAGTATTTCCATCCCGTCAGGCAGTGGCGCCGTCGGCAATGCTGACATAAAAAAAATACTGATGATAATCACGATATAATATTTTTTCATACTTCAAGCTCCTTGAAAAGTTGAGCTGTTTTCCGTTTATAAATCCCCCTGCCACTAACAATCGCTCCCAGAGCTGTTGCCAAAACGCCGGGAATAAATCCGATATAAAAGGTGGATCCAGAAATTCGCGCCCGGATAACATTGGACATATAAAGGGAATTGCTTTCCAACATCCCCGTAACATCCACACCATAATTTTGCAGATACCCGGCAAATCCAAGTCCAATAAGTGTACCTATCACACTGCCACCTAATCCAATAAATACCGCTTCAGCGATGGATGTAAGATATATATGGTGAGCCGACTCGCCAATGGCCAGACGAAGACCCATTTCACCATAGCGACGGATGCCGTTCATCAGGCCGGCATTCCAGAGGATGATAAACATAATCAGTACAAAAATAAAAATAAAAATTCCCATGGCGTTTTCATAAAGCAGAAGAATATCATTCAGAAAATTCTGATCCCGAAGTGTCAGCAGATAGGGTGAAAACTCATCCTTTGGATTGTGATATGTCTTATTGAAGTATTCTTTCATGGATGCGGTTAGGTTTTTATCATATTCACCCGGATCTTTGAAATATCCCAGGATTTCGCCGGCAGCATCTTCCATATTTAAAGCATACCGGATTCCCTCCAATGGCGCAATCATCATGTTCCGGTCCAGCGCTACAATACCAAATCGGATCTTACCCGAAATGGTAAAATTATGGATTACCATACTGCCATACATGGATGAACTGATGAGTGTGACTTCATCCCCGACCTCCACCTGTAGATTTTCCATTAATCCGGGAGAAAGGAGAATTTCATCAGAAGTCTGTGGCAAATGTCCTTGAACCAGGATTTTATTCAAATCCAGACGTTCAATTTCTTTGGAGCCTTCGGATAAATCCACAGCCAGTCCTGAACCCCGGACCTGCCGGATTGTAACACCTTCTTCTCCGGCAACATCCAGTAAACCGCCAAATCGGATTCTGGGAGTCCACTCCATATTGGTAAACTCTTTCTCCAGATCATTAATGAGGTCTTTCGTGCCCAGGAGTGCCAGGTCATTCGGGGCTGAACTGATCTGTTCCTTGTAGGCCCGGGTAACCACTTTCACATGACCGGTCTCAAGACGGGCGTTGTTATCGATAATATCGACCAGAGCCCCGTCAACCCAGCTGTCTCCCAAAGTTACCAGGGCAACACCGATGGTCACCGTAATCAATGGGAAAAGACTTCGGGAACGGTCTCTCAGGAGTCCTTTTATGAGAAATCGTATCATTTTTCACCTCTCACCTTATATATCCTGCGCCCTGCGATGGCATCCGTTGGCCGGAGGCTGGCAATTTTCCGGGCCGGGATCCCGCTGATCACCATAACCAAAAACAGGACAAGGATAAATGTTGCGGCAATCATTTCGGGGGTATAAATCGGATAAATAATGGGTGAAACCGCCAGGTTGAAGCTATCCATAACTGGGCCGAAATTGATGCCGTTCCGCCAGGTATACAGGCAAATGGGAATACCCAGAATTACAGCCAGAGCTGCACCCAAAAGCCCAAACATGGTTCCTTCAAGGGTAAACAGGCGGGATACTTCCTTTTGTGTCATTCCCAGGGCTACCAGGGTTCCAATCTCTTTCCGCCGCTTGAAAATAGCCAAAACCTGTGTATCAAAAATGGAAAGCATGGCCATGAGCAGGAGGATAAGATACAGAAACATGCCACCGGAAGATTTTGTTTCCATCAGATTGACAATGGAGTGAACCAATTCATCCTGAGAATAGTATTCCCAGTTTTGGGGATCCTGAAGTTGAAAACCGGGTCGGGCAATCATATAGGTAGCTTCATCTGTCATGCCTGTCATTTCCTGAAGTCTTTTAAGGGGAATCCAGATCTGCCCGGCATCGATTGTCGGGACAATCGTGGTCATAATATGAACAATCCGAGCAGTTGCCGCATCGAAAGTTCCCTGACGGTCCCGCCATTGAATAATAAATTCATCCCCTAACGCCACTTGCATCATGTCAGCCATTCGTTTCCCGATTAAAGCGGGAATTACACCATCCATCTGGGTTTTTAGCTCATGGGCGGGAAAATCCAACAAAGCCTGATCCGGACGGATACCCTTTAAAAGGGCGGATTGCATTCTACCGTTGGGATAAACCGACGCATTGATCATAAGGACCGGTTCAAGATCGTGGCGATCCACTGCTTTCTGCTGTGGCTGATATGATTGGTGTGCTTCCATCAGATCCACCAAATCGTTGGGATCATAAGCAGGATGGCGATAATGCCCCCCGGCGACATCTTCCCGGATCATATCCGTCGTTGCCTGGACTGTAACGCCTTCATACAGTCCCTGCATCCAGACAATCAGGACAAAGATGATGCTCATAACCAGAATA
Organism: Fidelibacterota bacterium; assembly: GCA_030156395.1. Taxonomy (GTDB): domain Bacteria; phylum Fidelibacterota; class Fidelibacteria; order Fidelibacterales; family Fidelibacteraceae; genus Fidelibacter. The sequence continues at coordinate 4,854 of JASGMP010000041.1, read as the reverse complement.
TTAAGGAAAGATCTGAGTCCTGCACCCCGGATATTTCGATATGCCAGTTTGAAAAGAAGCATGATATCCTCCTGTCAGGCCTTTGCCAGGTCATCCCCGGCGACCCGACCATCCTCAAGGGATATGGTCCGTTTCAAAGACTTCATCACTTTATCATCGTGAGTTGCAAAAATGAAGGTTGTTCCTAATTCCTGGTTCATTTTTTCCATGATTTCAAGAATCAGATAGGAATTTTTGGCATCCAGATTTGCCGTGGGTTCATCGGCAAGTATCAGTTCGGGCTTTTTCACAATAGCCCTGGCTATGGCTACACGCTGACTTTCTCCGCCTGATAACTGGGAGGGCCTGAAATTTTTCTTGTCCGCTAGATTCACCCAGTTTAATGCATCCATCACCATCTTTTCCCGTTTGTCGGAAGAATAGTCCAGCAACAATAAGGGAAACTCCACGTTTTCATACACGGTGTAAACCGACAGAAGATTGTATGTTTGAAAAATAAATCCAATATGATGATTTCTCAGACGGGCTGCCTCTTTGGAAGACAAGTCATTCACCGAACGACCCAGAACACTTGCTTTTCCTTCTGTGGGATTATCCAGGGTTCCGATAATATTCAACAAGGTGGTTTTACCGGATCCGCTGGGACCTACGACACCCGAAAACTCACCTGACTGGAAGGTTAAATTGATATCCTTCAGAGCCTTAAACCCCCCGGTACCTGTAGGATACACTTTGGTCAGATGATCAATGGTTATGAGTTCGGATTCTTTCATGTGTATTCTTCCTTTTTAGGTTGAGACATTGAAACGCTGAGGCGTTCAGACGTTGAAAAGGTTATTTAGAGATAGTCCAACTAAGCATTCCTTTTATTTGTGTGTCATAGGGGATATTTAAGCCGGGGACAAAGACATTGTTATTCTGGGTAAACGTTTGTAAAAATTGAACATAGTAGGTAAAATTCCCGGAGGTATACTGCCAGGAAATCACGCCGGAAGCCAGGTCTTCATCTGGAATCCAGACTCCCATGGCAGAAAGGGAACTAAAAAAAGAAAGAGGATAATTCAGCATTATTCCCCACATATTTGTAGATAGGATAACATTAAATTCCTCATTAAAAGTATGTGTAAACCCATACTCACCCAGGACGTGGAATCCGCTTCCAAGAGGTAAGGTGTAATCAATGCCGATCACATTTGAATAAACCCATGGAATCGCCGGATCAACAGGTGAATGGGTTATCACCGACTCAAACCACACGCCTGTCACAATCTCCCAATATCCGTCAAAACCAACCCGCCATTCCCGAGAATTATCATCCATGAACTGAATGGTGGAATCGAATACAGCCGGTACATAAGCCGGACGGGTATCGGGGATGCGGCTATGAAGCGAAAAACCCCATTCTCCCGGTGGAACAGGAAATTGAATACGACCTCCGTACTCCGCCGTTTCATCACGGGTCGGATACCATTCCTGCCCTTTTAAATCACTGTTCCCATAGAGTACCCAACCCCACACATTTGTATTGGCCGGAAAAAAATACCGTCCCCGGAGTCCCCACACCCCATCCGTTAACCCCAAAAGATCTGCCGGGTTCAATTCATCAAACCACATAAGGGGTCTAAAGAGCCTGGCAGGACCAAAGGTAATTTTCTGGAGACCCGCCCGAAGGTCCCAGGTATTTCCTGCTACTCTGAGCCAGCTCCGGTAAAGTTTGCCGTCAGACTGATGCTTAACGTAACTATCCCAGATCCCGGAGAATTGACTGCTGAGAAAAAAATCCATACTGACTCGCGCCGGCCATGAAAACTGCAGCTCAGGAATCCAGAGAATCCCTGCGTTTACTTCCAGGTTCTCGTGCAATTTCCACAGTGAACTCATACCCACGACTTCCGAACGAAATCCGGCTTCAGCAAACAGAGAAACAACACACACTAGAAACAAGCATACAGCTTTATTGATTCGGTTCATATTTTGTTCTCCCGGTTTGCCAGACCATAAAAAAGAAAGTCCAGATACTCCCGAATATAGTCCTCGTAGGATGTAAAATACTGCTCAAGATTCTCAGAAAAAAAACCGTTGGTTAAAATCTGAAAGATGTGCATTAAAAAACCGATGTTTAAATTTTCTCTGAACACTCCATCTTTCTGTCCATCCCGTATAAACTCTTCGAATAAAGAAAGCGATTCAGAAGATTTCTCCTGAATAAAATCCATCAGGGCAGGATCAAAATCTTTCATATCCATCAACATGGGAGGTGTGAACTGATCCAGCATCTGAATTTTCCATTCCAGAAGATTGGCAATCCGTTCCCGGTGGGGTTTTGAACTCTTAAGAATTGTTTTACCTTCATCTATAGCGCCTTCATACAATTTCTTTAGAGTCTTCTGGACTAAATCCTTTTTATTCCGGAAATGTTTGTAAAAGGTCATCTTGCTGACATCTGCGGTCCGGCAGATTTCTTCCACGTTAACACTCTTGAAACCCCTTTTCTGAAAGAGTGTTATAGCGGTATCCATAAGTTTTTTCTGTTTTGGTGTCATATTTTCTGTGTTTACTTTTTTAATATAATCGTAAAGTTTGTAATTAAACACAAGATGTTCTTTTTTTCGTATACGCTTTTTTTAATAAGGGTCCTGACAACTTTTTTCCAAACAACCTGTCTCTTTGGGTGGATGGTAAAAAAATAAAAAGGGATATGAGATGAAAACATTCGCAGTACTGATAGCGGGAATTTTTTTGATCGGGTGCGCAGCCTCCACCTCACAGGTTTTTGATCCATGCTGGGAAAAAGAGGAAATTTCACAGTATGTGAACGGCTGCATTCATACTCAGGATTATCACGGATTTGTTCAGGATTTTGGTGAACCCGATACGATTGAACGGGAAAACGACAAGTTCGTCGCCATCTGGATTAAGGACAACGGAAAATCCAAATATATGCTCCGTTTCATTTTCGATGAAGAAACACTTCAATCCAACACCTGGTCGTATGTAAAATTGTAATCCCATACAAACCTCGCGTACCCCCTCAAAGGCGGAGAGCTCTCCGCCTTCTTTTTTTAACTTATAATATATTAATAATACTATTAACTTGTTTTATTTACTAATTGTTATTATTTTAAACCATGACACCCGGCAATACACAAATTCTCATTCATGTCATTTTACCTGTTTTGAGGGGGCATGCGATTCAGGCCAGAGAAAGGGATCTAAAACGGATCATCCGGGAACACCTTGAGACTCACGGTCAACAACATGTATATACTTCTGTACAAAACGATCATATACATATTCTGTTTTTCATGAATCCCAATGTATCCCTGTCCCTTTTTTTTAAGGTATTTTTCAGGGATACAGCACGGGCGTTCAACCGTCAGGGAAAACCGAATCATCTCATTTGGAATCCTGAATACTTTGCCGTCAGTTGTGATTTGGATGAATTGGAAAATTTGGTCAGCATGCTGTCATGCCAGACGGAATATCATGAATTTCAAAGCTATAATGATGAACTGAAACATGTGCTGGAACGTATGCTGGAGACATCCGTCATTGCGGAAAATCTGGAATCAACGTAAAAAGGGCGTTTTACACGCCCTTTTTATCTATGTTAACGTTAACCTCTTTGTGGATTCCCATCAGCTGATCTGAATCTTTTTGGGTTTTGCAACTTCACTTTTGGGAATCTTCACCACAAGAACACCGTTATCCCATTTGGCTTCGATCTTCTCAGAATCAATCTGTGCCGGGAGTCTGAAACTCCGGGAGAAATAACCAGAGAGAATCTCAGAAACCAGGATGTTGGAATCCTTCGTTTGGACTCGTTCTTTCTTTTCTCCGGAAATGGTGAGGACATCATTCTCCACTGAGATATCAATATCCTTTTTGTTCATCCCCGGCAGTTCAGCATGAATAATATAATCATTTTTTGTTTCTTCCAGATTCACGCTGGGACTCCAGCTCACATTGGACATCGTGTTGAAACTATCCAGAAAAGATTCAAAGAAATCATCCACCAGGTTACGGCGTTCTCTCAACATCGGATATCGTCTTGTCAGTGTCATAGCCACCTCCTTTTTTTTTCTTTTTTCCCTTTTTTCATGATATACAGATGCACAGGTTGTGCCAAATATTATAATCTGCCACATTGGCAATGCTTTTGTCATAAAAGTAAATAATGTGCCATATTGGCATATCTCGGGCGTAGAAATCCTGTGACAATCTTTTGGATAGAAGACAGAATACTTGAAAAAGAATCCATATAACCTCATATTCACACGTCAAAAGAAAGGTGACAACGATTTAACCCATCATGCTGTCAACAGATCAGAGAGTAAAATGAACGAAACAGAGATCATACGCAGAGCTCAGGATGGAGATATGGCAGCCTTTGAGCAACTTGTTCAGACATATGAAAAGCGCGTTCTGATTACCGCTGCACAAATATGCCGCAACCAGCAGGATGCAGAGGATGTTACACAGGACGTTTTTCTGTCTGTTTACCGGAATATCAGGACATTTCGTTTTGAAGCCAGTTTTTATTCCTGGATTTATCGTATTACGATGAACACCGCCTTCAATCATACCCGTCAAAGGAAGTATCATGAGTTTTTAAGCAATGACGAGGACGAGGACCGGTATATGGATGTTTCAGAGGAAAATTCCACTGATTTCAGTGAACAGACAGACTTTCAAGCCGTTTTCGAAGAAGCGTTAAAGAAGCTATCAGAAAAACAGCGGACAGTATTTATTATGCGCTATTTACAGCACTTGAAAATTAAAGAAATCTCCACCATTCTGGGTGTGGGTGAAGGAACAGTAAAAAAATATTTATTCCGTGCTCAGGAAAAACTG
>JASGMP010000040.1 GCA_030156395.1 Fidelibacterota bacterium | reverse complement strand
TATCTGGATCCATTTGCCGGTTTACACCCAATTAACCGGAATAATCCTCTATCAATCACAAAAAACCTAAATGCAATACGGGGATCACCGAATGCTTACCGTGATCCCGCCCCTGCATCTGAGGGAAAGCTTCGATCCATTCCCAGTTCACGCCGTTACTTACAACATGGTCATCCTGGTTTGAAAATCGATATTCGGCCCCCCAGTGGGGAAGTTTGCTTACATCACCATCAAAACGGATGGTAAAATAGAATTCATCCAGATCCCGGTCTGTATCCGGATATCCGTCTCCATCCGTATCAATCCCCACATTAATGATGTCATACTCATAAATAATAAAATCCGATGCGAAATCGGCACTCCAGGCATAAGTCCTTTCGATCACCTTCACGCCCAGGGGAAAGTGATTACTAGCAAGGGGTGCACTGACATCATAGTATTCTGTATAGGATTCCTGTTCAGCTTTTTGAGCCTCATCACCCGTATACATGATCACAGGAGCCAGAGGAGAAAACTCCTGGTCATCGCCCTGCGTGGAATGGAATTCTCCGTCGACAAAGGCAGACAACCAGATTGTGCCCCTATACAGGTATGAATTTCCCGTACCACCTGGATAATCACAGGATGGTGTTCTGTCAGTATAGGCATCATCGCCCATATAGCTGAAATTCGTAATCCGGTTCCACAAAACACCGATTTTATGCCAGTCCCAGTCCGATTCCACGATGGGACTCTCGGCTGTGTAAGCTTCTTTCCGCATAAGAAAGTGATTTTTTTCGGCATCTGCGCCATTAAGAACCGGACTTATGAGCAATATCAGCACAAGGCCCGTTAATAATATTTTATGTTGCTTCATGATCATTCATGACCTCCCGTTCACTGAGGGGTTATCAAAACTGGACAGACATTCCAAAACGGAATTGCCGTTCATTACTATAGACCTGCGGACTCCGGGTCATTTCTCCCGAAAGTTCATTATACCGAATGATGGACGGATCATCATACAGCTCATAATACCGGGCATCACCAATCCAGTCCACATTTTGCCGGTTCATCAGGTTAAAAATATCCATAAAAATCTGTAAATCTGCAAAACCCATATTAAATGTCCGATTGATGCGCAAATCAAAGTTTGCCGTCCAGGGCATTCTGGCATCGTTGGGAACACTTGAATTATACGATGTATAAGGCAGGCCGCTGCCATATTTAAAGAGCAGGTTTGCCCGCCAGTTTCTGAGCAAGGGATTGAACTTTTCTGAAGAGGCCAATGTCAGGGTCGCATTAACAGTATGTGTCTGATCATACCCAAGGATATTCATCCGTTTGGCACTATCATATTCTCCCGCACCTTCCGTATAGGACGTGCTTCGTCCCTTTGCGACAGAAAAGGTGTAGTTGGCCGTAAAGCCCCAACCATCATTCAACCTCTTTTGAAGGGCAAATTCAAGTCCCTTGATGTTCGCATAATCGGCATTCTGGAAAATCCGCACTTCTGTCCCCTGCAATTTCCGAAGGATGAACTTGTAATTATCCACCAGATTTGTCACATCCTTCACATAACCGGTCACAGAGGCTTTCAAATCGGGTGTAAACAGATGTTCAAGACCGATATCATAAGCAACGGTCTTCTCAGGTTTTAAATTGGGATTTCCCACCCAGTTGCCTGCTTTTGTCAGGCCGGTGTAGGTGTGATTTCGATAAAGAAAATAGGCATCGGGACGTTGGAAATAGTGGCCGTATGTAAAATGAAGCACCGTCCGATCTGTGATGGGATGGGATATTCCGAGCCGTGGACTCAGCTGGTGATGGGGATCAGGAGAGATGGGATCATTGAGGACAGGAGTGCCAAGCGAATCCAGTGTTGAGAAAGGTTCTTCAAAATTTGAGGGATAGTAAATCGGGTCACCCCATCCATTGGGATTGAAATAATCATAGCGTAGACCGATAAGGGCGATCAATCCTTCAAATTCCATCTTATCCTGGGCATAGATTCCCAGGTCAATAGTATTTTCATTCCATATATCTTTTCGTGGGAATGAGGGGCCTAATGTCCAGCTGATGTTTTCAACATCGGACTCATGGAGATTGAGTTCAAAACCGGTTTTAATCAGATGGTTACGAGTCACCTGACTCACGAGATCCCCTTTGAGGGTTCGGGAAACCGATTCCTGGTGTCTGTATCCCGGATCATCACCACGAATCCACCAGTAATTATCCTCCCTTTCCCGGTAGATGGGATGGGGACCTTCTTTGCTCACATCCCATTCCAGATCCTCTTCCGTATCTCCATCTCCATCCCGGTCGTCCACATCGGGAGTTGCATAGTGATATTGAGAAAAGAAATTCTGGAAACGGAGTTCATAATATGTTTTAGAGCTTAGGGTATGGGTCCATACAAGATACACGTTATGGCTCTTCTTGGCATAGTTCCACAGATAGTCTTGCATACCACCCACATAGTATTCCTGAATTTTATTATATACCGTTCCGTTCACAGTATCAAGGCTGACGGGTGTGATGACTCCCTGTTCATTCCCATATTCATCAGGATTCTCCACATAATGATAAATCACCAGCATGCTGTCATTTGCTTCAGTATATTGATATTTCTGAACAGGATAATCATCTTCCGGACCATATTTAGAGGCAGGAAGATAAAACTGATCCCATTCAGAGGATGAATAAAGGCCGCCAAATGCCAGTTTGGTGTTTTTACTAGGTTTAAATGTGAGTTTACCCTGGAAATTGTCGCTATAGGAATTCTGGTTAATCATATAGCTCTGGTTTCTATCGGTCACATCCGCTGAGACAAAAAAGGTGGCCGGCCCGTTAAAAATCTTTTCCGTAAAGGGGATAGGGCCGCTCAGGCTAAACTGATACAATTGTTCCAGTTTATGCTGATATTTGGTTCCGTAAAGGAGGGAATCCACGTGGACGGTGTCCACACCACCACCGGCCAGAGTATCGTAACGGGTATGGACATCATAGGTTCCAAGCCAGGTATCTCGTTCACCCATCAGGGCTTCATTGACGGCAGTCCCAAGACTTGTGGTTGTTACTTTAAACAGACCTTTAAGTTTGGAACCTCCTTCTTTCATGGCCAGATTGAGAACTCCGGACTGGACATTTCCATATTCAGCGCTGAAGCCGCCGAGAGTCACTTCCAGTTCCTGGATGCTCTGCTCAGGAATATTCGCCGTAAATCCGCCCAGATCGCCGGAGTACTGACCGGCAGGATCCCGGACAGGAATACCGTCCACCAGGACCAGCACTTCACCGCTTCGGCCGCCCCGAAAATTGTTACCCACTACACCGGCCTGATTTCGGGCGATGTCCCGAAAATTTTCTATGGGTTGCATGGTGATATCTTCACTGGACACCGAGTGACGCGATGTGAATTCATCTTTTTTCAGCAGAGGACGCTCTGCAACCACAATCACCTCACCAGTTCTCAGCGCTTCGGTGGTCATTTGAAAATCAATGGTTGTGGTAAGTCCCATACTTACTTGAATTTCCTGAACAGTTACCGGTGCATAACCGATCATGGACGAACGGATTGTGTATTCACCCGGTGGAACGTTCAGAATCACATAAAATCCGTTTTCATCTGTTGCCGCACCCATCGTGGTACCTTCCAGAAAGACATTCACCCCGGCCAGGGGCTGTCCCGTATCGGCATCTGTGACGGTCCCGACAATTTTTCCGGCCGTACTTGCCCACGACATAGACCCGGTTATACAGATTAAAACGACGATTGCCACAATAAACTTTCGCATTGACATCCTCCGTTTAGGATTCAATTTTATACCATCAACGTGTGGTTCTTCACGCTGGCACAAAATAATTGTTTAAGTTTCTAATGTTTACTAATCATCAAGTGAAAATATAACTGATGAGATTCTAAAATTCTACAAATAAATCATTTATTTTTATTGCAAATGATGATAAAACATTATAGCCGTATTCTTTTTTATAATGATCTATATCCCATAAAATAGGCTTTTTATCAATCTTGCGTCTTTTTACCTATTTTAAATATGTTTACAAACATACTTTCTTAATGGCTTAATTAATATTAATTCAATAAAGATATAAAACACGTTTTCAATCGGACTATTCATTTTAAAATCGGGGAATTTTATTTAGATTTCTATAAAAGATCAATCAATAACAACTGTTGGAGTCCTGCCATGGCAGAATTGCGTAAAGACCGTATTGAGGCTATCGATGTTTTTCGAGGTCTGACGATTTTTCTCATGTTCATTGTCATCGCCATCGGAGCCGGGGGATACCGGAATCTCCCTCAAACTGCTTCATGGTTCGGAAGTCTTCCCATTTCCACCTGGAATCATGCAGATGTAGCCTGGGAACGATTTGTTGAAAAAAAAACCTCAGAAGGTTTTACTGAAAATGAAATTAACGCTATGCCGGAAGCGGCATTAAAAAATGTGGGATTAACGCTGACAGATTTGGTAGCTCCATTTTTTATTTTCATTGTTGGACTGTGTCTGCCTCTCAGCCGGACAAAGCATGGCCGGGAATGGTGGAATCACGTTTTAAGCCGTACCGTTAAATTGATTCTTTTTGGTGTTTTGTACATCAGTCTGATTTTGGGACTCTCGTGGTGGTGGGGGATCCTTCAGGCGATTGGTGTGTCGTATTTTATGGCTGCTGCAAGCCTTAAGCTGAATCGCAAAGGGCGGTGGATTACCGTTTTTGGGGTTCTTGCTTTCCATATGTTCATGAGCCATTTTACAGACTGGTGGTTGAATTTCGGAAATACCAGCGAGCCTTTTTTCCGCATCAGTACCCTTTCCGGAAATATGGCAAAACCACTGCGGGTTCACTGTCTTCCGTGGGTTTCGATTTCTTATGGTGCCTTAACCATTATAGGTGTGATGCTGGGTGAAGCTGTGGCAAGTAAAGACCCAAAACGTATTTTAAATGATTCTTTCCGGCTTGGAGCCATCTTTATGGCTATTGGATATGCGATCCACAAAACGGGTCTTATGACAGGAGTAACTTCACTAAGCTTTAACAAGCCAGATGTCACCGCATCTTATACCCTGTTTACGGCCGGTTTGGCCTGTGTCGTTTTCGGTATTCTATACTGGATTGTGGATGTGAAAAAATATAAAGGATGGATTTTTCCTTTCAAACAACTGGGTATCAATGCCCTCTTAGCCTATTTTATGCAGGTTTTCATGAGAATTTTCTTCAGGGCGCTGCACCTGGAAGCTTTTTTCGCCGGAGAACCCAATGATCAACTACAGCAATGGGCTGGACTCTGGTCCTGGAGCGTGTGGCAACACTTTTGGCTGGATAAAACAGGTTATAACGGCCTTTTCTGGGCATTGCTTTGGAGTGTTTGCCTGTGGTTCTGTGTGTATGCGTGTAACAAACGAAAAATTTACTGGAAATTATAGCACACACTTTATGGTTCCATGTTTAACTATCAGGAAAAAAACCCCGATTTTAGTTGAGAATGATTCTCAATTTCTGTATTATTCAAGATTAATGTCGGGAAGAATATGAGAGCTTCAGAAACAATGGAAGGAACGTTGGATCAGGCCCGCTGCGGAACACTGCTGGAAGTCCAGGGTGTGTATGCTGAAGGGGAAATCCGCCGGCGCCTGCTGGATATGGGGCTGGTTAAAGGAGCCCGAATCCGTGTTATCCGAAAAGCACCTTTGGGGGATCCAGTAGAAGTAGAAATAAACGGTTTTTTTCTGACCTTGCGCCTTGAAGAAGCTAAAACCGTCAAAGTCCGTCTGCTGGAAGCCGGACCCTTTCACCGCCATGGAGGTCCACATTATGGTCGTGGCCGCGGTATGGGGCGCGGCAGACACAGGTGGTTTCATCGTTTCAATCCTTTTTCAGATACTGATCATTCATGACACCATCCAAAGAAATCCGTGTCGCCCTGGCAGGAAATCCCAACAGTGGAAAAACATCCCTTTTTAATGCCCTTGTCGGTTCAAATCAAAAAGTGGGAAATTTTACCGGTGTCACCGTTGAAAAATATGAAGGTTTTCGGAAGTACCGGGATTATAAGATCCGGTTCACCGATCTGCCCGGGACTTACAGTCTTTCAGCTTATTCCCCTGAAGAACGGATAGCACGAAATTTTATCCTGTCGGAGAAACCGGATCTGGTTGTGCATGTCGTTGACGGGACGAACCTGGAAAGAAACCTGTATCTGACAACTCAAATCATGGATCTGGATATTCCTTTCGTCATCGCCCTCAACATGTATGACGAAGTGAAAGATAAAAATATCGATATTCACCTGGATCATTTAGAGCGACTATTGGGTGCCCATATTGTTCCTACGTCAGCCGTAGAAAAAACCGGTATACAGGATTTGCTGGATCATATTGTGAATTATCGGGAAGGCACCATCACATTCCGCCCTCATAAACTCCAGTATTCACAGGCCCTCAACACAGTCATTCACGACATTGAAGAAATCCTTTCCCGGGCGAAAAACCTGAATACAAGTCAGCCCCTTCATTGGCTGGCTATTAAATTGCTGGAAAACGATAAGGAAGTCTATAAGCTTTTGCAAGACCATCCAATCTGGATAACCCTAAACCAGTATTTGTTAAAACATCTGGACTCTTTTAAACATCTTACAGGTAATGATCCTGAAACTTTGTTAACAGAGGAACGGTATGCCTTTATCCGGGGTGCCCTGGCTGAAACAGTCCGATTACCGGGCAAACGGAAACAGGATTTAACAGATAAACTTGATGCTATCCTGATTAATCGTTTTACTGGTTTACCGATTTTTGCCTTGATTATGTATCTGATTTTTACAGCAACTTTCCGGCTGGGAGAATATCCCATGATCTGGATTGAAGATTTTTTCACCTGGATCAGTATAGGACTTAAAAATACGCTACCCAATACCCTTTTCAGATCTGTTCTTGTGGATGGAATCATCGCCGGCGTGGGTGGTGTTCTGGTTTTTTTGCCCAACATTCTCATCCTGTTTCTGGGAATATCTTTGCTGGAAGGAACAGGTTACATGGCCAGGGCGGCTTTTGTCGTAGACAAAATCATGCACCGTGTCGGACTCCATGGCAAATCCTTTATTCCCATGCTCACCGGTTTTGGATGTTCGGTCCCAGCATTTATGGCCACCCGAACCCTGAAAAACGACGCGGACCGAATCACGACGCTGCTGATTATCCCGTTTATGAGCTGCGGGGCAAAACTTCCGGTCTATACTCTTCTGATTGGAGCCTTTTTTCCGACCCGTCATGCAGGAAAGATCCTTTTTGGTATTTATATTTTTGGGATTCTCATTGCCCTTGGATCTGCGGCATTTTTCAAAAAAACTCTTTTCAAAGGAGAATCCGAACCTTTTGTCATGGAACTGCCTCCCTATCGCTGGCCTTCCCTCCAGTCCCTGCTGCTACAGATGTGGCATAAAGCCCGGTTGTATGTCCGTAAAGCCGGAACAGTGATTCTTGCCGCTTCAATTCTTATCTGGTTTGCCGGAAATTTTCCCAAAGATGAAAATATTGCCCAAAAAATGAATGCCTTAAGAACACAAATTCAGGAGCAGGATCTTCCCCCTCACGAAATATCCCAGGCATTGGAAAAAATTAAAGTGGAAGAAGAGGCTCTTCAATTCGAGCAATCTTATGCCGCCCGGCTGGGAAAAGCGCTGGAACCTGCCATCAAGCCCCTTGGATTTGACTGGCGAATCGGTGTGGCGTTGATCAGTGGTATTGCCGCGAAAGAAGTCGTAGTATCCACCATGGGAACCATCTATTCAATCGGCAATCAGGTTACCGAAGAATCGGCATCACTCCGAGAACGCCTACGGAATGATCCGGCCTATAATACTGCAGTAGGACTCGCACTCATGGTCTTTGTCCTTCTGTATGTCCCGTGCATTGCTGCGACAGTGGTATTCCACCGGGAAGCCGGTGCTATTAAATGGACTCTTCTTTACTTTTTCTATACTATCGGTGTCGCCTGGATTATGGCTTTCATTGTATATCAACTCATGAGTCTATTTTTTTGAGTTTTGAGTTGAGTTTGGAAGTAAGAGAGATGTTAAAAAGAATGATTCTTTTTTATTGAAATAGATAGCCCTACAAATGGATGTATCCGGTACAATAGTTTCAAATTGTGATATGGTTAAACCTGAATTAACAGAATAACATCGTGTATCATAAAATCAGAAAATTTTACAGTTCAAAACATCAGACACTTAATAAAATTTTAGATACAATGCATAAATTCCGAGTCTCAATCACCCAACCTGTAAGATTCGCTTTTACCAGCAACAAATACTACCAACTCAAAACTCCAACTCATCCTTCTCCACTCACCACGCTTCACTCTTCAAGTATTCCACCTGCATATCCCAGTTCCACTGGTTAAAATAGAGATTCCCGCCACGCCATTCCATTTCACCTCGCTGGAAATCAACCGTCTCGCTGCGGAGCCATGTTTTGGAAGGATACAAAGGTGCAGAGTAATCATCGTTGACAATCAAGCGGTAAGGATCCATCCCTCCCAGGAAAAAGAATTCCATGTCCGGATCTTCAAAGTTCCGTCTGCCGAAAGATTGATCTGCCGGGACCCATCCCACACCTTCAAAATAGAGTTCGCCCCAGTCGTGAAGATTGACATCACCGGGATGGAGCATCCAACCACTTTGCCACCGGGCCGGAATGCCGTTGTAACGGCATAAGGTTAACATAAGCAGTGTAACCTGTCCGCAATCTCCGCTGTTATTCTGCATTACATAGGACGGGATATTTGGAATGGTGGAATACTCTCGCGCACTGGCCCAGGGATAGTGGTCACTGATATACTTAAAAATCTTTCGGGCTATACGTAATGGATGGGTTTCATCTCCAACAATTAATCGGGAAAGTGCCTGAATCTCCGGAGTAAAACGGATGTGGGTTTCCCGTTCTGCCGTAAATTCCTGATAGAGTGGACTGGTTTTATCGTAAGGCTTGATCATATCTTCTTCTAACAGGTACACTTCCGGCCGGGTTGTTATTTCAAAAACGACATTGAATTCCGTGGCTTTCCCTTTTTCTGTTTTTCCTTCCATATAAATACTGCGTTGAAGATGGGAATTATCCGCAATCACATACTCCTCATGACTTGTACTGATAAGCTTGATCTCTGACTGCCGCTTGTGTCCTTCCCGGGGCCAGGGCATCCAGCAGCGGACTATTTCACCCTCAGGAATCACATCCGGTTTGAGTTTCATGGTATAGTTCAGGCGCATCCGGACCGGTGATAAAAGATTTTTTCCTGATTCCCGGGCTTCCTTTACCATTTTTGGAATAATTTGGTTCAGGGTTTTATCCAGGCTGTCCATCTCGGGGTTATCTTTGGCCTTTTTTACAGCCCGGGCCTCGGGATCAATCCGGAAAAGATTGGCTGCAGCATTGGCAAAGTACTTCTTTTTCCCATCGATAGTCATACACTCCAGAGCACCGCTTGCTTCCCAGGCTTCCAGCTGTTCCCGTGTTACATTAGGATAATATTTTTTTATGGTCGGGAGGATATCCTCAAGATCCTTGTTAAAATCCAAACGGATTCGTTGCATCAGATCTATCTGAGCTTTTAAATCCCATATCTGCCTTTCCGTCAACTCTCCGGATCCAATCAGTCTGTAGATTCTTTTCTCTGCTTTTGCAAAATTCCCGGCGTCAATATAGCCGTTAATTTTTTTATCAAATGTCTGTCCGTTCAGCATGATTGTCCATCCTATGAGACATATTAAGAGTTTTTTCATGGTTTCACCTTTTTTGATTCACATACCAATCATGTTTTGCTACAGGGATAATATATCCCTTTCCGATGGCATTTAAAAAATCCCGGGCACTGTAAAACGTTTCGTATCGTTTCTGGTTAAAGGGAGATACGTCAGGATTCAGGCTTTCAATTTTCAAGGGCCCGTCTTCATGGATCATCATACCGTTCCCCAGCCAAAGTCCTACATGCCAGACCCGCCAGGGAGAATTGTCGGTTGCCCGCCGTCCGAAGAAAACCAGGGAAGCCGGGGGAACATTCGATAATTCATCGACATTTTCGGTTAAAAGTGTTCCTTCCAAAACCTGTTGGGAGGCATCACGTGGCAGAATGATTCCGTTTAGAAAGAAAACCGTTTTGATAAAACCGCTGCAATCCATCATCTTGGTGGAAGTTCCTCCCCACAAATAAGGAGTGCCCATGTACCGGTAAGATGTTTCAATTATATTTTCAGGTGTGGGATTCCGTGTAGCAAGCCACCGATCAAAATTCATAGATTTTTTTTCAGAAACATATCCTTTTCGACCGTCAGGGAAAACAACGCTTAAATAACCGTTTTTCTGACCCGTTGTCACCAGGATACTGCCTGCTACCAGGTCCGACACACGGCGGCTTTGATCATCAGGGGATGAATATACATATCCATAATCTTCAAGGAAGAGAATCCGGGAGGATTCTTTCCAGGACTCAAAAGCCTTATCATTCATGGGTTGGACCGAACCGTTATCAATCCAGCCCAGGTATCCGTCCGGTGTTTGGACATAATAATACGATCCCTTTTCATTTTTTTTATACAGCCGGACCGGCGTTCCCAGTATGGCCTGTGTTGCCATTTCCGCCGAATTAGCCGGAGTCACACGAATATTGGCAACGGAAACGGTAATAACCCCCCGGCATCGGTTATCCAGTTCTTCCTGGTCAGGCAATACGCGGACTTCATTGACAAAAGAAATCCCTTTTTCTTTTAATTTTGTTTCCAAAGTGCTCATTGCCCGGGGTAGATTTGTTTCACCACGAAGCACGACACGGCCGCTTTCACGTTCCGCCGTCACTTGAAATACCGCCACCCGATTGTCCGGCGCAAATTCCTTCCGGACAGATTCGATGATTTCCAAACTGCTGTCGAGCCCTCCACAGGATGAGATGGAAAGACTCACAGATAACATCATCAGCAAAAAAAAGACACGTTTCATATTACGATTCCTGTTTAAAGCGTTTTTGTCAAGACTGGAGAAAATCTGCTTTTTCCATGATTTAAGCAAGGAAAAGATTGAACGTTTAGACGTTTAGATGTTGTTTAGAGGTAAATAACTTTCAAGTACCCATATTTCAACGTTTGAATGTTATCTTTTGTATTACAATTTGCTCTTGTTATATTTTACATGAAACATAAATTGCTATCGGTATTCATTTCAAAATTCGTGAGGAGTGTGATGAAAAATTTTCATTGGAACAGGTTACAGGCATTTCCTGTGTTTTTACTGATGCTTTTTCTGTCAGTTTTGCCGTGTCACCTTTGGGCTGACATTGCAATTGATTCACGGGCCGGTGATATAAAAGAGGTCCTAAAATTTGAAAATCCGGAAAAATCCCTTTTGCTCGAAGGCTTCAAAGGTTTTTCCATTGAAAAAGTCCGTGAAGCCTATCAGGAAAGCGGGCCCAGAACCCAGGCTTGGTTAAAGGAAGAAAAGGTTTCCTATTCCTCCTTTGTGGAATTCCTGCTCCGGATCGTAATGGTTTTCAAAATGACGGCAGACAGTCCGGAAAAAGCCATGGCGATTCTTCTCCCCCTATTTGCCGTCTTTTTTATCATCAGTGTGATTCCTTTCACCTATACGGCGTTATTTGTCCCTCCGGATATGGAAAATCCTGAAAAACCGGAAAATGACACCATCACCCGTCGCTGGTTCGGACGTAGAAAAAAATCCAGGAATAAGGCAGATCGTCAAATCCCAGAAGAAGATCTTCCGGATTCTGAAGAAGACGATGAGGAAACGGAGCAAGACCCTGAAGATGATATGGAAGAAGGGGAAGCGGAGGAGGAGTCATGAACAGTGAAATGATTTACGAGCAGGATGTCAGCCAGGATAAAGAACTTGAAAAATCTCTTCGGAAAAGTATCAATGGGTGGGCAAAAACCATCCCGAACCATCCTTATAAAAACCTGGGAGACCAGATTTCAGTAGAAAGTATCCTCTACAAACCGGCCTATCCCATGCGTCTGCTGACACAGTATGAAAGCCGTCGAAAAGATAAGAGTCATGAGCCGTATACAAATCAAACGATTCCGGAACGGAAGATACATACACTCAATGATTTCAACTCGTGGGATATTACTCTGCCGGATATTCAGAAATTTACAGATAAAACCACCAAATATTATGTTCAGGGATCCCAGTATGTAGCTGATTGTTTTCACTGTCACGCCCGGGGTGTTGTTACCTGTCCCCAGTGTAACGGTTTACGCCAGGTAACGTGCCCTTCCTGCCAGGGGGCCGGCAAAGTCCGCTGTTCATCCTGTGGAGGAACGGGAAGACACACCTGCAGCAATTGCGGCGGCAGCGGGCAGGTTTCCCGGCAGGTTTCCCGACAACGGACCGTTACCCGTTATGATTCAGACGGAAATCCCTACACGGGTACGGAAACCTATTATGAAACGGTCCGGCAGACCTGTTCAGCGTGTGGCGGCAGAGGATACCGTACCTGTAGTACATGCGGCGGAACCGGGAAAGTCACCTGCCGGCAATGCAGGGGAACCGGGAAAATCACCTGTCCCCGATGCTCCGGGCGGGGAATCGTAACCTGTAACACCTGTCAGGGGCATAAACAACTGATGCATTATTTCTTTGTGGAACGTACACTGGATTACACCGATCAGAACACCTGTATTGTCCATGAAAATATTTACAAACAATTTCCGGAATACCTGGACCATTATCAGGAGTATGAATCCTACAGTGTCGTCTCACAAACAGAAGATCTGTTTCAGCCGGGATTCCTCCCGGAAGGTCACCATCTGAATTCATTTATTGATGCGATGGTTGCCGAATCCCGTAAAAAGAGTTCTGACAGCCATGTCATCAAATTCCAGCGTCTGGATATTGATTGTATCGACACCTGGGAGCTGACTTATACATTTCGGGGTAAAGAATATGTGATGGCCTTTACCGGCAGTGAGTATACCGTAATCCCCGGACTGAGTCCAATTTATGAGGTGGCTTTCAAAGACTGGAAATCCGGAGTTCGGGCCGGCCGTTTGCTGTGGACAACCCGGGCATATCGCCAGCTGAAAAAAGCTTCAAGTATTGATGTCTATGAAATCCGTGAGAAGGTTAATACGGCTTTTGGTGCCGTCAGTGAAAAAATCAAGGATCACTATACGGTGGGGGTTCGCATTGTAGGCCTGCTTGCCCTCTTTTTCGGGAGTTTTATCGCCTACGGATGGTTTAAGCATATTAATCCGGTTTTCAGTTACGCTTCTTTTATTAACCAACCCGAGAATTTTCTCCATGCCTACCATGCCTGGGCTCAGGTTTTTCTCTTTATCTTTCTGGGCACAGAGGCGATGGGAATTGCCGCATCCATCAGCAAGAAGTTTAAAACAGCGATTCCTCACGCTTTGCTAAGAATCATTTTTGGTGGTCTGATGACTTTGATTGTCATGGCCATTGCCCTGGGTCTTCTGGGATTATTAAATCTAACAGGCATTACCATTCTTGCAGATATTGCCCTGCTGATTGTTCACTGGATGTTTAAAATTGCCCTGATTCTCCTTGGCATTTTTGTGGGGATTGTTGTCTGGGGAGCCAAAATTATCTGGATGCTCCTCAGTAAAATCTGGAACTGGATTTTTTAAACATCCGGCTCAGACTTTTTTCCCAAATATTCTTACAACAGCAAAAACAGCCCCGGCCCCTATAATAAGGGTTATCCACGCAGGGACACCCAGGCCGGCGGGTATATATCCAAAAAAGATAGCAATCAAAGCAACAGGGACGGCGTATCCCAGCTGGGTCCGGGTGTGATCAATATGATCACAGGCGGATCCCATGGAAGATAGAATAGTTGTATCGGATATGGGGGAACAGTGATCACCAAAAATCGCACCGGTGAGCACGGCGCCGATATTCATTGCCAGAAATCCCCGGGACGGATCCAGGGCATACGCCAGGGGGATGGCCAATGGCATGAGAATTCCCATGGTCCCGTAGGATGTGCCGGTGGCAAAGGATATGGAAGCACCCAGAATAAAAATGATGGAGGAGAGGAGAAAGGCGGGGACGGCATCAGAGAGGACCGATACCAGATAGACGGCAGTTCCCAATTCATTCACAATACCGCTGAGGGACCAGGCCAGGATCAGAATCACGATGGTGATCACCAGCGCTTTTGCACCACTGACCCAGGCGTTGATTGCATCAATCCAGCCAAAAATCTTCCGTTTCACACCCATGGCAATGGCGACAATTCCTGCCAGCAGAGCTGCCTGAAACAGAACAATACTGGCATTAGACGCGCTGAAGGCTTCCCGGAAAGCAAAGAAAGAGAGTGGTGCGCTGAGCAACTGTTCCGCCAGAGTCGAGTCCGTACCCGTGACAATCGCCCGGTAACCATCATAATAGAGCCCCAGAAAAGCCCCCAGAATCAAAATGAGAATGGGCACAACAGCATTGGAAGCCTGAAGCTTGATTCCTTTTTTAGGCTGGACAGATCGGGCATCGGTATCCACCATAGGCTGGGCATTTTCACCGTGGACATTACCTGTTTCCCGGGCACGTTTTTCTGCTTTGTACATGGGACCAAATTCCCTGAGAAGCCATATCCCGACAAGAATAAATATCAGGATAAAAATGTTATAGAACCGATAGGGGATGGTTCGAATAAACATTCCATAGGCATTGGCGTCCAGGCCGATACTTGTAAATCCATCATTGATGAGTCCCAGCTCGTATCCAATCCAGGTGGATATGAGGGCAATACCGGCGATGGGAGCTGCAGTAGCATCAATGACAAAGGCCAGTTTTTCCCGTGAAATCTTCATCCGGTCTGTCACCGGTCGCATGATGGGCCCTACCGTTAAAGCATTGGCATAGTCATCAAAAAAGATAAAGAGTCCCATACACCAGGTATAAAACTGGGCAGAACGGGGTGATTTTGCTTTTTTGGAAAGAGCTTCTGCTATTGCTTTGGCTCCGCCGATCCGGGAAATAACACCAATGAGTCCACCAATGGCCAGTGTTTGCAGAATAATCCCGGCATTCCAGGATGAAGCCAGACTGGCCTGCATTTCGTAGGTGACCCGGATAAATCCCTTCCAAATGGCATGAAATGCATTATCCGTGTTTAAAAGTAGCATGTATGCCCCGGAATAAATTCCAATAAAGAGCGATAAAATCACATTCCGGGTTACAAAGGCCAGAATAATCGCCGTCAACGGTGGAATCAGGGTCCAGATTCCCCATTCCCGGGCATTGATGTCAGAAGCTGTGGGTTCGGCAGCCTGAAGGATACCTGCTATAAAAATAAATATTAAAACAAATAAAATTCTGCCTTTGAATCCCTGTTTCATGGCCATCTCCTTATGGAATTTTTCAGTTTTTGGAGTCAAAACTTGTGAATAGTTTACAATTCCGCTATCTTTTTTACAAATTGAAACCGGTCAAGAAGCCCAATTCACGGAGGAATATGCAATGCGTGATATCAAAGTGCTGGTCCCCCTGGCCAAAGGATTTGAAGAAATTGAAGCCGTCACCATCATAGACATGCTCCGCAGGGCAGGTGCTGTTGTGGTCAGTGCGGGACTTCATGAAAGACATGTGACGGGTGGGCATGAAATTCGTCTGGAAACAGATGTATTGCTGGATGATGTTCAGAATAAATCATGGGATTTAATTGTCCTTCCCGGAGGCGGTAAAGGGGTTGAAAACCTTTTGGCAGATTCGAGAATCCTTTCCTTGATACACAGACATGTTCAGGCAGGAAAAGAAATCGGAGCAATATGCGCTGCCCCACGGGTCCTGGAAAAAGCCGGTGTAACAAAAGGACGTACACTCACCATCCATCCCATGCAGAGAGAATACCTCAAAGACTCCAAAGTGGAAGACAAGGCTGTGGTGATAAGTGACCGGATGATAACCGGACGGAGTGCCGGCGCGGCCATGGC
>JASGMP010000039.1 GCA_030156395.1 Fidelibacterota bacterium | reverse complement strand
GAATGATGAATGATGAATGATGAATGATGAATGAAGAATGAATAGAAGCTAGTACTTCGATGCCATCAACTTAACAACAGTCAGCTTGGATACCTTGGTAGGTAGATTATAAAGTATTTTATCTATCAAATGATTTGACTATTTATATAAACGATTAACAATATTATCTTGCATAGTGTCGCATTTCGCGGTATTTTACCCCCGGGGTGGGGGGCGTCACCTAAGCAAAATCATATATCCCATCCCCCTTATAATCTCATCTTCAGATCAGCAAAATGTCACAGTCCGGCCAACTAACTGTCGACTATCGACTGACGACTGTCCACTACATAGAATTCAAGCACCTCACTTCGTTCGATCTTCAATCCCAGATACGCGGATTTCAATAGCTGACTTCTTTTTTGAACACTGCGAAGCAGTGCTGGAATGCTGAACACAGCGAAAAATTTGAACGGCACGAAGTGTCGCTTGAATTCTTGATCGCCGAAGGCGTTTGAACACTGAGCCAGAGACGTACCAATCTCAATCAAACCAATCGAATCAATCAAACCAATCGAATCAATCCAATCAATCCAATCAATCCAATCAATCGACTGCCGACTAAGGACATGGCTCCGCCTTTATCACTCCCATGGAGTGACAGGCTAAATGTTTAAGAATGTATCTATTATTAAGCCGTTCAGAAATTGAATTTTAAAAAATGTGATGAATATCACATTCTGATCGGGAGATTTCGGCCACGAAGCTGCTGCCATCCATCTCGTTACTCGCTCCTCTCCATGGCATGATATTTTCTGTTTTCCAATACTGTTTTTTCAAAAAGTGTCACCAATTCTTCTTCTGTAATGCCCTCATGGGAGGGATAAAATCGTGTCAAACGGGCATCCCGGGGATTGGTAGGAATGTTGGGGATCCGAAGTGTCTGTCCGGGAATGTAGTAAAAAGGAGATATTCCTGGGACAACCGGCAGATGCTGAAGATAACGCAGTGTTTCGAGTCCTTCCTTGTACCCTTCACCCGGCAGACCGGCGATAAAATATCCCATGACCTTCATCCCCAGGTTGTGGGCGATGTTGGCTGCCCGGGCAAAATCCTCCCGACTGTCCACACGCTTGGATTTTCTTAAAGATTCCTCGGAAAGTGTCCCCACCGAAAGATTCAACATGACAAACCCCGCTTGCCGCATGAGAATCAGCAAGTCTCGGTCCAGCGTCCAGGAACTGAGTCCGTTCATGGCGTACAAGCGCAGGCTATCCCCGTAACGATCCCGAATTCCCTCAAAAAGAGATACAGCAAAATGCCGGTTCACCGTAAGATTATCATCCTCAAAATCCAGGACTTTCACCCCCCGGTGGACCAGTCCCTCAATTTCTTCCAACACGGCTTCCACCGGCCGGTAGCGCATGATCCGCCCAAAGGTTCGTTCAATGGTACAAAAACCACAGCGGTACGGACACCCCCGGCTGGTCTGCACCATGGCCATGGGGTAACCACCTATGGTGTAGTCTGTCGCCTTGACCAGGTCATGAGCTACCCGAATTTTTTCGACGGGGGTACAGATGCTTTCCCCGGTCTGATAGAACTGTACCTGAATACCCGGATCGTGGAGAAGGGTTTCCACAGTCTTTCGAAAAGGGATCTCTCCTTCACCGGCGATGGCAAAATCAACGGGGATTTCCTCACCCAAGGTAAAGAGCCCGTCCCTCACATTCTGCCCGCCTACGACGATATAAGCGTTTGGACAAGCTTTGCGGGCCAGTCGGATGGTTTGAATGGCTTCGTGGGAATAGGTGTAAAAATTGGAACTTACACCGATGAGGTCCGGCGATTCCTCCCGGAAAAAGGCTTCAATCTTATCCCAGTCCATCCCAAAATGATAATACTGTCCAAAGGTTTTAACAGGGGCATCTGCCCGGTTTAAAAGATTCCGGATACGTGTAAAATTTTTCGGAAGGGGGATGGTCCGGCGACTGCCGGTGTGGAGAAAATCGACCACCTTACAGGTGACAGGCAAATCCTGAAGATATCCTGCCAGACTCAGCAATCCCAGGGGATAGTGCCTGTCCGGTGTAGTATAAAAATCTTCAACCGGCGGTTGACACAGTAAAATTTTCATGGTCAGAAACGGTAGATAAAACCGGCTTCTACCGTGGGGCCGTTCAGGCGGGTTTTTTCCGTATAGCTGCGGGTAGTAGCTATATTTTCCGTGTATTCGGTGATACGGGTCTCGGTGTAAGGCGTCGCCAGCAGGTATCCCAGCCGGATAACAGGGGAAAACTCATTCCGGGGAGCCAGACGGATGCGGAGCCAGGACTGTAATTCCACCGGTGCCTGGAGGTTAAGTGCACCATCCCCCAGGGCAAATTTACGGTCTGCCGCAATAAGCCCCAAATCCACTCCCAGATCTACGCGCATCCAAGCAGCGTTGATGAGGACTGTGGATGCCGTGCCATACAAACTGATAAAGGTGATTTGATCCTTGAATTCCACCTGCTGGCCCGTCAGGGAATCCCGATCATCCACGATATCTTCTGAATAATGGTCCACACATTTGTACCGGATCCGAAACCCGCCTCCCCAAGTGAGATAGGCGGACTGTGATTCCAAAGCCACTCCCATCCCGGGCAAATGGCGCGTGTCCTGATGGTTGGTCAGCCGAAGTTCTGGCTTAAATTCAAATGAGGATTGATAATTTCCCATAACGGAAAACAGGGAGATCTGAGCAGGCAATTCCGTTGTAAATATCATGAGAAAAAGGGAAATCAACAGGTAATACTTTTTCATGGATGTAAATTAGGGCTTATAGGGGTTGAATTGAAAGATGAAAGTTGGATTAATAAAGAGTAACGAGGAGCGGGGTACAAGGCACGAGAAGTGAGTGATCAACGTGTCACGCGTTACTTGTCACTCGTAACTCTCTATTTCAACATCAGCTGCCCCACAATTTTCCTTCACCTGCTCCGGCGTTTTGGCTCCGGGGATGACAGTATGGGTGGCAGGATGGGAAATGCAGAATTTCAGGGCAATCTGGGCTTTGGTGTATTGGGGATATTTTTCGTACAAGGGTTGGAGTTTGTCCAGTTCCTTCAAATAGTGTTCCAGTTTTTCCGGAGACAGGTTCATGCTCCGGTGATCTTCCTTGTCGAAACGGGTCTCTTTGGTGAATTTCCCCGTAAGAAATCCGAAAAGCAGAGGTATCCGGACAATTACGCCGGTCCCATATTCCTGGGCTTTGGGGAAAAGAACCTCTTCCGCCTGCCGCTCGAGCAAATTATAACGGACCTGAATCACATCAATCAAATCCTTGTGTTCATCTAGTATAAAGGCCTGATTGGTTTCCTGAAAACTCTGGACACTCCATCCCGCATGGAGAATTTTCCCGTCTTTTTTCAATTGTTCCAGGGCCAGCCAGGGATCATCCTTTTTCAGCTTATCCGTGTCCCCGCTGTGAAGCTGAAGGATATCCAGGGCTTCCACATTCAGGCGTTTCAGGCTCTTTTCTGCGGCGGAGATGATGTAGTCTTTTGTGTATGTTTGCCGTATAGGGCCATAGCCTTCATCATCATCGTCACCGGCATGGTAAAAATCATTGCCGGCCTTGGTGGCGATCACGATATCCTTTTTGCCACCCCGTTCTTTCAGGACTTCGGCTATCAGTTCTTCTGAGTGGCCAAATCCGTATACATCGGCAGTATCTACCAGGGTTACGCCTTCATCAAAAGCAGCATGGAGGGCTTTTTTTGATACCTCGTCGTCAGTTTTACCCCAGTTTGTGCCTCCAATGGCCCAGGCACCAAAACCAATCACAGAGACTTTTGGGCCTCTTTTTCCAAGCTGTACATATTTCATGGGTATCTCCTTAAAATTTTCTATCAGTTAATGGCCTGAAGAAGGTCCTCGTTACAGTTTACTCTGTTTTCTGACGGAGGAAAGCATAATCGCCGGGGTCCTGAGGCAGGAGAATTCGGACATTTTCTGCACCGCCATGGGCTGTTTCCAGACTTTCTCCCTTGAGATTTTCCATAGCCCGGAGTGTAAAAGGAATTGTTTCCCGGGGAGTAATCAGCTCCAGGATCGATCCGGTTTTCATCCGGTTTTTTACTTCAAATATCCCCATGGAAGATGATTTGTCATAGGATTTCAGGATGCCCGTCACCCGGTATCGAAAACCGGCAGAATAGCCATCCTCAAAATTCTCTCCATATTGCCGGGGATTCCGGGTGTAGAAACCGGTGGTATAAGTCCGTGAACTCAGCGTGAGAAGGTCTCTCAAATGATCCGGATTGAAAGGTTTTCCTGTCCACATATCGTCAATGGCCCGCCGGTAGCTTCTGGCCGTCAAAGCGGCATACCATGCGGATTTGGTCCGCCCCTCCACTTTAAAACTCACGACACCGGCATGAACCAGATCCGGGAGGAGTTCAATGGCACAAAGGTCCCGGGCATTCATAAGATAAGTGCCGAAATCATCCTCAAATATGGGCATTTTTTCGTGATGGTGCTTCGGTTCGGAAAGAGTAAACCCATCCGGGATTGGAATGCGAGATTCATAGGGTGATTGAGATTTTTCCACCTCGAGGATGGATCCCTTTTCCCAGGCCAGTTTGTATTCCCATCGGCAGCTGTTGGTGCAGGTCCCCTGATTGGCATCCCGGTGGTTCAGGTAGTTGGAAATCAGGCAGCGGCCGGAATAAGCAATACAGATGGCACCGTGGACAAAGGCTTCCAGTTCGATATCCGGTACTTTTTGGTACATCTCTGCAATTTCATTCAGGTGGAGTTCACGGGAGAGGATAATCCGCCGGACACCCAGATCACGCCAGAAGCGGACGGTGGTCCAGTTGGTGGTATTGGCCTGTGTACTCAGGTGGATGGGAATGTGGGGATGACGTTTCAAGGCCAGAGCGATGAGTCCCGGATCGCTCATGATCAACCCATCCGGTTTCCATGCCGCAATACGGTCCAGCTCTTTCAGAAATCCGTCCACTTTCAGGTTATGGGCGTATATGTTCATCACCAGGTAGATTTTTTTACCCTGGCGATGGGTATATGTAACAGCTTCCTCCAGGCTCTCCCGACGGAATCCGATTTCCCGGGTCCGCAGGGAATATTTGGGTACCCCGGCATACACCGCATCGGCCCCGAAAGCCAGGGCAACCTTAAGTTTTTCCAGGTCACCTGCCGGCAGAAGCAGTTCAGGGGGGCTTTTCGGAGCTGAACTGAAGTTTTGGGTGTGGGATGTAGATTCTTCCATAAGAGGAAGTTACGTTTTTTGGTAAAAGAAAAGAAGTTCTGGTTAAAAGGCTATACGGAGTTGGTACAAGGTGTTCCTCATCACGTGTCCATGGGCATGAGTTGTTGTATAGATAGAAAAAACTTCAGAAATTACGTAAATGGATAAATTTTTCATAAAAAAAGCCGCGATGACGGCTGTGATGTTTTTTTGCGCAGCGGCGGGACTTTTTCCGGCACCGGTTATTCTTTCACTGGTTGAAGATCAAGTCCCGGTGAAAGTCCGCCAACCGGTGGAAGGACAGCTTACCCTTGAGATACATATTCCCCAACTCATTCTGGAATCCGTTGCTTCACCAGCCGGAGACACCTATACCCAAATCCGGATGGAGGGGCAATATACCACACAGGAACCGGGGCATCCCGAACTCCCTGTAATCCGCCGCCTAATACGGGTACCGGCGGACCGCTCCCTTAGCATCACTCTGGAAGATTCATCCCAAATGTCCCTGCTCCTGGACAGTTATGCTTTGCCGAATACCGTCTGGCCGGCTCAACCTTCGTTACCCAAGCGGCCGGATGTTAAACCCATTTTTCAAGATCCCGACATCCAGGCTTATCACCAGAAAACCCGTTTCCCGGCAGCAACCCTGACCGATCTGGGTATCCTCCGGCAGGAACGGATCTACCGACTGGATGTTTATCCCGTCAATTATGACCCACAAACAGGCCGTCTGGATCTGCGAAAATCCCTATCGTTGACTCTCACCGAATCTCCCGGAAAAAATGTGAACACCCCGGCACCCTCTCCCCTCTTTTCCAAACTCACGGCGCACCTTCTCAGCCCCTCTGACGAACCACCCTCCCTCATACAATCCCCACCGGGCTATCTGATCATAACGCCCTCGGCTTTTGAACCGGCACTGGAACCTTTTATCACCTGGAAAACCCAACGGGGTTTTCAGGTAGAGGTGCTGATCCTGGAAAGCATGGAAAATCCGGATACAGCCACTATCCGCCAGGCAATCCATGAACGCTGGCTGAATCCCCCGGCCGGAAAAAATGCGCCTTCATTTCTCCTGCTGGTAGGTGATGAAGAGTATATCCCTGTGTTTAAAGGAAAAGAAAATGACCATTTCACCGATTTGCCCTATGTAACGGTCACTGAAGGGGATTATTTGCCGGATCTCTATGCCGGCCGCCTGCCGGTCCGCACAGCCGCTGAACTCACCAATATGATCGAAAAGATTATGTGGGTTGAATCCTACACATATACCGAACCTGCCCATTTGAACAATGTGCTGCTCATTGCCGGCTGGGATGCCAATTGGGCGGAAATGTATGGCTATCCGGCGGTCAATTATGCCCACGATCACTACCTGAACACAACAGCAGGTTTTAACACATACAGCTTTCTGTCCAGCCAGGCCGGAGAATTTACCACAGCCGTCCAAGGCCAGCTTAACACAGGTCACAGCCTGATCTACTACACCGGACACGGCTCCGCCACATCCTGGAATGATCCGGCTGTCAGTACCCTTGAGCTTTACGACATGCAATCCTGGAACGCCGCCCCTCTGGTGATTACCAACGGCTGTCAGACCTCCAATTTCGCCATTCATAACAGTTTCAGCGAAACTTGGATTCGCCTGGAAGACCGGGGTGCATCGGCTGTCATCGGCGCCACCAACGACAGTTACTGGGATGAAGACCTGTGGTGGGCAGTGGGACTCTACACCATCGGTTCGGATGGTCGAACCCCTACGCCTGAAGAGACCGGCACCGGGATGTTTGATATCCCCTTTACCCGGGCGGACCTGGATAATCCTTCGGCTCTTATCTATACCGGTAATCTGGCCGTCAGCCAGTCCGGTTCTTCCATTTCCCGTTATTACTGGGAGGTGTATGAGCTGTTCGGTGATCCGTCTATGACCCTTCGCTTTGGTGAGTCCGAACCTCTTACCGTCTTTAGCGAAAACCGCATTGCCTGGAGCGCAGTGGATTTCTCCGTGGATGTAAACGGCATTCCCTATGCCCTGGCAGCCCTTTCCCTGGGGGATTCCCTCATGGCTGCCGCCTATACTGACGACTGGGGACTGGCAACCCTCACCTTCCCTCCCGTAAACAGCCTGGAGGATCTCCGGCTGACCGTCACCGCACCGGGTTTCATCCCCTATGAAAAAACCATCACGGTGATTGAACCTTCCCAAATGATCACAGACAAAGATACCCTGGCCATCCTAACTGCGGACACTTTGTCTGTCACAGTCCAGGATCCTGAAAACAATCCCCTGGAAAATATGGAAATTTTCGCCCTGTCCCCGGGATATGCCTCGGATACGGTAATCACCGACGCAAGCGGACAAGCTGCATTGCCTCTCATGGTCCCTTACGGACCTTTTCTAACTCTGTTTGCCCGGGATCCGGCGGCGTATTATCCCCTCCGGCGGGATACGCTCATCATCACCGGCGGACAAAATTTTACGGCACCCGGGCTTCATTTATCCTCCCTATATGGGGTGGAGGATTCTCTTCTTCTGAGGATTCCTTTCACCCTGACAGGATGGGCGGCAGATACAGCTGTTCAAGTGTGGTATACGCAGGATGGCCTCTCTTTTACGGGAGGAAACGACACTCTCACAGTGGAAACAACAATCCCCAAGCCCTTGTATACCGCCATCACGGCGCCAGGGTATAATACCTTCAGCCGGGCCTTCCCTCTGGTTTCCCTTTTTACAAACCTTTTTGGATCCGTGACCGATACAGCCGGCCTACCTGTCCCGGGAGCCGAAATCCGTCTTGAAGGCAATAATTACCGCACTTACACCTTTTTTACAGACGATTCAGGCACTTTTCGAACCGCCAATCCCCTGTATATGGAGCCTTTGAATCTTCACATCCGGGCATTTGGATATGAAAATGCCGATACCCTCATCATACCCCGGTGGCCGGACGATTCTCTTGCCCTGGTGCTGAATGAAAGTCCATGCCGACTCTGGACCGCCCGGGTTTACGACATTTACGGCGACCCCCTCCAGGCACAGTACCG
Organism: Fidelibacterota bacterium; assembly: GCA_030156395.1. Classification (GTDB taxonomy): domain Bacteria; phylum Fidelibacterota; class Fidelibacteria; order Fidelibacterales; family Fidelibacteraceae; genus Fidelibacter. The sequence continues at coordinate 8,017 of JASGMP010000039.1, read as the reverse complement.
TCTGTATATCGGCACCAGCGATTCACTCTATGCCGAAGGGACCTGCAGCAGCGCACCCGATTCCAACCTGCAGGTTTTGCTCCCTGAATACACCTATACCCTGCTTCTGACCCTGCCGGGCTATGTGCCAATCCGCCTGGAATTTAACACAGAGGAATCGCCTTACGCCAATATCCCCATGTCTCTCCGAAGCGGATACCTGGTCATCAATGACGATTCCGCCAAACGGTATAAAGATAAACACCAGACCATACCCCTTTTGGAGGGAACATCCGGAAATTCCGCTTTCCTTATGGCCGATATTCTCCGGGATGCGGGACTTTCCGTCTCAGTGAAAAACAGCGCAGAGATCAACCCCTCCCTCCTATCAACCTACAATGGTGTTATCTATTCCCGGGGTGCCGATCAACAACCCGTCACAAGCACCATCCAAACCGCGTTAAAAGAGTACCTGGCCTGGGGCGGACCCCTACTGATTGAAGGGGGTGAACTGGCTTATGAACATTACGAGGATGATTTCGGCCGGGATGTGCTTCATATCAACAACTGGATTTTTGACAAAGGCGGAGCTGTCACCATCACACCGGAAGGCCGGGATATGATGCAACATCTTTATCCACTTCCCGATGCATTGGAACATACCTATAGTGTGTATGGCGACCAGGATGTGGTGGAAGCAGCACCTGGTGTGGTTTCTTTAGGATCCTGGAGCGAACGGGATGCTTACAGTTCACTGCTCCTGGTGCCGGATACCCTTTCGTACATGTCCTTTCATTTCGCCTCCATGGCCCGCCCGGCAGACCGTCATCACCTGTTGTGGAATCTGATCCGCCTGCTGCCTTTTTTCAATCCCCATCAGGACTATGCACCCTATGCTTGGACAGACAGCTACGAGGTGCTGAAAAAAAGTACCCTCACAGTGGATCCCCTGGCAACAACCTGGGACCCGGATGGAGACAGCCTGACTTTGGGAACCGTATACAGCAACACCCTGCATGGTAGCTACACACCCGATTCCACCGGAGAAAAAATCATCTACACCGCTCCGGCTGATCCCGGAGTTTCCGATACCCTTTTTTATACCGTATCGGATGGGAAATATACCGACGAAGGTATGATTGTCCTGACGATTACAGGAAACAATATTCCTTCTGCCGTGACTCTGTTGGATCCACCCGATTATTATATAAACCGGGACAGCAGCTCCGTAATTCTCCGATGGAGCGCGTCTGTGGACCCGGATCCGGACACCCTCAGCTATCTGCTGGATATGAGCCAGTACGACGGACTTCATCTCGTGGATACCCTGCTGATGACTCCGGACACCTTGATGCGGGTTTTTCCCGCTGACCTGGGATTTGCCCCTGATTTGTCTATCACCTGGCAAATTCGGGTGACGGACGGTCAGGATACAAGCCGCTCGTCGGGGACCCGCCATTTTACCATGGACAGCTCGGCTTTCAATGCCCTGGATCCGGAAGATCTCCTGCCAGTCACCTTCCGTGCTGGTCCAAACTACCCCAATCCCTTCAATCCCATAACCACCATTCCACTGGCCTTGCCGGACGCCGACGATGTTACCCTGACTATTTTCAATCTTCGCGGTGCCCGGATTCGCTGTATGGGACCTTTTGCCTATCATGCCGGATATCACCAGCTGGTTTGGGATGGCCGGGATGACCGGGGACACCATGTGGGAACAGGCCTTTACATCGGGAAAATCCAGACCCGGCATGGACACACAGCCACCCTTAAAATGATTCATCTTAAATAATTCGATTTTTTAAAATTGGAAAAAGATCAGATATAATGTCTTTTCAGCAGTTCTATATGAATTTTTTTCCGGATTTCCTGTTCCGGTTCATAACCATCCAATACACGACAGCGATCCGGGTTTTGCCGGGCTATTTCCAGAAAACCCTCGCGGACTCTTTGGTGGAAAGCCAGTTTTTCATTTTCCATTCGGTCCGGTGATTTTCCGCTGCGGACCATACGCTCGGCAGATGTTTCAGGGGATATATCAAAGATAAAGGTCAGATCGGGAACCAGATTATGGGCACCGATGGCATTAATCTGGAGCACCATGTCCAAATTCAGCTGCCGGCCATAGCCCTGATAGGCCGTGGTAGAATCGAAAAAACGGTCTGAGAGGACAACCTTTCCTTCCTCCAGGGCCGGACGGATCACTTCAGCCACCAACTGGCTTCTTGCCACGGCAAAAAGGAGAATTTCTGTTGTGGCATCCATTTCAGCATAACGGGGATTCAGGAGAATTTCCCGGGCTGCTTCACCGACTGCTGTCGAGCCTGGATCCCGGATTTCCACCACTTCAAAGCCTTGATCCCGGAATATTTGGGCTGTATGCCGAACCTGGGTGCTTTTTCCGCAGCCATCCAATCCTTCAAAAGTAATGAAGTGCCCTTTACGATCCATGATCATAATTCACGCCAAATGTGCTAATGGTACCCAATCCCCCATAACTAAATAAAGAGAGTTGCAGGGTAACTTTGTCATAGCGGTATCGCCCCCCTAAAGCCAGTCCGGCTATATAATCCTGTCCCAGATTGTTGCTTTGCAATCCTCTCCGGCGGAAATCGAGTCCGGCAAGAAATTCCAAAGGTGATCCGCTTTGAAAATACCCTCCCAAGGTTAGGTTTTCAATATCATGTTCTCCCCTGTAGCGGTAATCCAGATTCATGGTAAGGGGCAGGTAAAGCAGGGGATGACTCAGGGAAGCACGGATTTCATCCTCCATTAGTTCCGGATAATCGGTATAAACCACACTAATCCGTGTTTTATTTGCCACAGGAATGAGGGTCATTCCATAAGTGAATACACTGAAATTTTCCCGACTGGCAGCAATGTTTTCCGTCAGGTAGCGAAAAGAAGCCCCCACCTGGAGTTTTGATGAAAGGCGATAACTCCAGGCACCGAAATACTGGGTCCGGCCTGCACTGAAATCACCGGTGTTGTATCCTTCCGGATCCAGACGTTCAAAATCGCCATAATTTTCGTAGTTGATCCCTCCGCTGAAAACGTGCTTTTGAACCTTATAGCGGCCGGTCAGCTGGGATACCCGGATATCCGCGGGCATCAGGGCCAGGTTCGCGGACAGGGAAAATGCAAACGAATCGGGAATCAGGGAGGGATTAATCCAGACCTGGTCCGGCAGATCTTTTAAGGCACCTCCGGAGCGGGCTATACCCCAGTATACCGGCGAGGCGAGAATATCCGCCTCAGGCGTTACCTGAGCCGGGAGAAACCGTCCCAAACCTGCAAGAAACAATATGAAAATCAGAGTTTTACGCATCGTAAGAATTTACATCCTTTTTATCGCCATGGGGAGCTAAGTCCGGATTTTTCAGAATTTCTTCCGTCTGCCAGAGATGGTGAATTCGGGCATTACGCTTTCGCATCTGAAACCAAGCCAATAGTAAGAGCACCGGCAGAATCCCCCATAAAAGGGTGTGCAAATCCACCAGGGCATACGCTTTATACCGTTTTGTAGCCCAGAGTTCCCAATTTGTGCTGTAATAGCGGGGTTCATACCCGTAAACAATTTCAAAAGCCCGGTTCCAATCCACCCCTTCCTGCAAAAGAATCAACAGTTCTCCAATGCTTTCATATCCATGTTCTGAAATCAGATAGCGGACGGCGGACACACTTTGGGCATAAGCCAAATTAGCCCGGTTTTGTTCAAATTTCAGCACATCGTCAATTTTATGCAGATCCATGAATTTGCCATAAAGGGCTGCCTGACCCAGTAAAACCTTTTGGCGCAGATCAAACTGTTCCGCTTCATGTTGCGCCAGACCTTCATTAAACCACCTCGGCAGGTAGGTCAGGCGGTCAATGGGTTCCAGGGCCAGGTGGATCATTTCATGGTGGAGCGTTGCAGACAGTTCGGGAAAACTCTGGCGGCTGAAACGGGGGCTCTTTAGTAGAATTTTTCGCCCCTTGTACTGGGCGGCAGCCACGCCCCAATGGGGGAAATCTTTCCCGGAAGCTCCTTTAAAATCCTTTTCACGGGCCGTGAGAATGATTTGAAAAGGTGTCATGTCGAGTCCCAGTTTGTTCCGAATTTCCAGGCGGAAAATATCAGCCCGTTCAGCAATAAACTCTGCCGTTTTCCGGTCTTTAGGCTCATATTGGATGGTAAAATCCTTTCCTGGGAGAATATCCGCTCCAAGCAGGGCCGGCAGGATCATTAACACCAGCCATATCCCCCATTTGGAATAAAAAGACTTCATCAGTTCATACTCACAGGATCGGCATTCAGGGTGATTTTCAGTCCGGGCATATGGTTCCGCCGGTCCTGAAGGATGCGGATCAGAATCGTTTTGATCCGGTTCATATTTTCATCCTCATTCCGTTTGAATTTCAGGAGGATTTGCCAACGATACGATTCCTTCACTTTTTCCACGGGAGCAGAAGAAGGTCCCAGAACCTGTTCAGGCGGCATTTGATGTTTGCAAATGTTTGCCAGTTGTCTTATGGCACTGATGACCCGTTCACGGTCTTTGCCCGTCACCCGGATCAGGATCAACCGGCTGAAGGGGGGATAGAGGAGAAGTTTACGCCGTTCCAGTTCTTGCTGATAAAAAGCATGGACATCCAGCCGGGCTGCCAGATTCACGGCAGGGTGCTCCGGTTGCCAACTTTGGATAATCACCCGTCCCGGCAAAACTCCTCTGCCGCTTCGGCCCGACACTTGGGCTACCAGTTGCCAAACCCGCTCGGCACTGCGGAAATCGGGAATTCCTAATCCTGTGTCGGCATTCACAATACATACCAGAGTCACATTGCTAAAATCGAGTCCTTTCGAAACCATCTGGGTTCCCAACAGGATATCAAAATTTTTGTTTTCGAAGGAATTGAGAATTTTCACATGGGCGTGCCGCCCCCGGGTGGAATCCAGATCCATACGGATCACCCGTGCATCTTTGATGCGTTTGACCAGTTCATCCTCAATCCGCTGGGTTCCGCTTCCGGCGACCCGAAGAGAGGCATCACCGCAGGATGGACACACCGTCGGGATAGGTTCCTGATGACCGCAATAGTGACATACCAGTTTTTGCCAGGGTTTGTGCCAGGTCATAGAAACTGAACAGTGGGGACACTCCACCGTTTGTCCGCAATGTTCACAACGGACAAAGGTATGAAATCCCCGGCGGTTATGTAGCACAATGGCCTGTTCACCCCGCTTTACACAGGCTCGAAGAGCTTCCAACATTTCCTGGGTAAAAAGACTTTCACCGGGATTTTTGGTGCGCAGGTCTATAACATCTACCTGGGGATATCCTGCACTGCCGAAACGTTCTTTCAGGGTGAGGAAGTGATATTTGCCTGTCTGTGCCAGGTACCAGCTTTCTACGGAAGGGGTGGCGGATCCCAGGATGATAGGGATATTGAGGAGGCGTGCGTAATAAACAGCCGCATCTCTGCCATGATAACCCGGACTTTGCTCCTGTTGTTTGAAAGAAGCATCGTGTTCTTCGTCCACCACAATCAGACCAGGACGTGGAAAGGGAGAAAAAAGGGCACTACGGGCACCCACCACCACCTGAATATCTCCCCGCCGTATACTCTGCCAGGTCCAGATTCGTTCTCCAACGCTCATCCGGCTGTGCCAGATAGCCACTTTTTTACCAAAAACACTCCTAAACCGGCCGGCCACATGGGGAGTAATGGCAATTTCGGGAACCAGAATCAACGCCTGCTTTCCCCGCTTTAAGGCTTCATTGGCCAGGTGAATATACACTTCCGTTTTTCCACTGCCCGTTACACCATGGAGTAAGACAGGATAAAAACGGTCAAAATGTGCCGTAATTTCTTCAATAACCTGAATCTGTTCATTTGTCAGAATAATCTCCCGGTTTTTGGGGACATAGGCACCGGAAAAGGGATCGGAGGGAATTTCCTGATCGAAACTTTCCAGTATCCCTTTTTTTTCGAGAGTATAAAAAACAGAGCGGCTGACACCCGTTTCCCGCATCAAATCGGAGAGAATGGCTTCAGGAATAGCCCTGCTTTTCAAAGCTGCCAGAATTTTCACATGGGAAGGGTGTTCTCCCTGGGCAAGGGGATCTGTCAGGCGAACCGCTTTCACCGTCCGGGTCGCCCGTTCCACGGAAAAGACATTATCTGCAACCAGTATCTGTTGCTTTATAAGGGATTGTATCTGTTTCACGGTGTCCGGTGGCATCGTATTCAAGGTGGATTCAGGTAAGCCCTCCTGCGAGATATTTAATCTTTGAATTTCAGGATGATCCGCCATCTCCGGGGCGGGGAAATAGCGTATTTCCTTTTTAAAACCAGTTTCGGAGGGATGAGCTGCCTTCAGAACCAGTCCAGGTGCAGCCATGTAATAAAAGGCCATCCAGCGAAAAAGCTGCATCTGTTCCGGAGTAAAGAGGGGTTTTTCATCCCGGATTTCTGACAGGGATTTAAGTCCTTTGGGTAATTCGGTTGGATCCGATTCAGACACACTGATGCAATACCCGGGTTGATGCCGTCTTCCGAAGGGAGCAATGACCCGACATCCGGGCTTCAGGCGCTTTTTGAATCGGTCCGGAATCCGGTATGTGAAAGTTTGCATCACATCCACCGGGAAAGCGATTTCACAGATGGGTATGGTCATGGACAAAGTTATTCCCGTTAAAAAATATCCTCAACAAAAAAGGTCCTGCCAAAACGAACAGCACCCTTTATGTTTTGAAAAAGCCAATACGCCAAAAGGCGATCATAGGCGGATTATTCTTTCACAACCCAGAGTTTGACCTCGGCAGTTACATCGCTGTGGAGTTTAATGGGAATATCATACACGCCCAGGGCTTTAATGGGTTCATTGAGGATGATATGCCGTTTATCCACGTCATAGCCTTTTTCAGCCAGAAGGTCGGCTATTGTCTGGGAGGTTACAGAACCGAAAATCTTGTCATCATCACCAGCAGTGACGGATGTGGTTAAAGAAATATTTTTCAGCTTTTCAGCCAGACGGCGAGCTTTGTCTACAGCAGCAGTCTTTTTCCGTTCCTCAATTTTCTTTAGTTCTTCGCCCCTTTTGATATTGGAACGGCTTGCTTCCATCGCCAGTCCTTTGGGAATGAGAAAGTTCCGGGCATATCCGTCTTTCACGGTTACGATATCCCCGGCGACACCTACATTCTCCACGTTTTCTTTCAGAATGATTTTCATAACGGAGATCTCCCTCAGTTTTGCGTTACGTCATAAGAATAGGGCAAGAGGGCAATATTCCGGGCCCGTTTGATTGCCGTCACAAGTTCACGCTGATGTTTTGCACAGGTCCCCGTCACGCGCCGGGGAATAATTTTCCCCTGCTCTGTGATAAAACGGCGAAGTGTTTTATAGTCTTTGTAGTCTATGGTATACTTCTTGTTTTCACAGAATTTGCAGACTTTTTTTCTTGAAATGAAAGCCATTTCACTTTCCTCCTTTGCTATCTAAAACGGGTTAAACCGTTTCTTTTACATTTTCTTCAGACATTACTCCTGAATCGTCTTCTTTTTCTTCGTCCTCGTCCTCAATCTCGTCCTCGTCATAATCCTCATCAGATTCATCATCAGCGGAGGATTTATCAATTATTTCGTCCGGGTCTTCCTCGTCATCATCATCGTGATGGGATGGGACACCGGCAGGTTTTTCATCCAACCGGACAACCAGCTGAGCAAGGATCTGTGCCTGAAGTTCAAACCATGTTTGCAATTCAACCACAGCCGAAGGTTCGGCTTCAAAATAAATCAGCACGTAATTCCCTGATTTCTGTTTTTCGATGGGATACGCCAATCTGCGTTTCCCCCAGTCATCCACAGCCAGAACATGACCACCTATTTCGGCAATATGGCCTTCCACCATCTTAATCACCGAATTCAGACGTTCCTGTTCATAATTTGGATGCACGATGAAGAGTGTTTCATAATACCTCAAGAGTGTAGCTCCTTTTTTTTAATGATGAATGATAAATGATGAATGATGAATTGAATGATGAATGATGAAT
>JASGMP010000038.1 GCA_030156395.1 Fidelibacterota bacterium | reverse complement strand
GCCAGCAGGCATTCAATGGTGGATTCGGCACCGGAGTTATCATTCACACTTCCTGCATCATCAATCCCGTCAAAACATCGGCCTGTTTTTGGATCATACATGGGAATCCTGGCTGTATTTTTCCCCGTGAACCAGGTGAGGATTTCCCCGGCTGTTTTGTAATATTTTTGATTTTCTGTTTCATCTGCAAATGCCTGCATTCCCTGATACATGGAGTTGATACCGTAAGCGATCTGGGGAAAAGGTGTCATTGTATATGTCTCATCAGCCAGGACTTTGATCTCCCAGGGATAATTATTAGACAGAACAAAGGGAATAAAATGGTCCGCCCACAGCCGGACACTTTCCAGATAGGCAGGGTTTTCGGTTAACCGGTATGCTGCCATGAGGGCTGCAGCCTGTGTATTGCCCCAGTTATGCCATGTTGATTTCCAACAGAAATACATTCCGTGCAGTTCACTTTCCGGATTCAGATACTGGTATCCCATCAAACCTTCGGCTATTTTTTCAACTTCCTCACGGTAATTAAAATCTCCTGTTTCCGTCAGGCGAACCAGAACCGTGAGGAGTTCTGCATTCATGTCTGGAGCCTTTTTTACCAGCCACAAAGGGCGGACGCCCAAAGATGTTTCTTCCGTTTCCGGATAAAGAGATAAAATATCTTTTAAATGAGGGTCCATGGTTTGGATTTGTTTCTTTACCCGTTCAAGCAAATCTGCATATTTTGGCCGCTCACGAAATATGTTGTAAGCTGCTGTAAGCCCCCGAAGTCCCCGAATCGCCCACCATTGAAATTCGGCGATGCTGGTCCGGAATTCCGTATTGATGGAACCATCCTCATGCATAAAATTGTACCACAATCCGTCATCGCGACTCATATAGAGCAAAAAACGGGTCATTCCTGCAGCAATGGGCACTAAATCACCCCTGTTACGCCGGGTTATTTCTGTTTCCAGAACTTCCAGGAAACGTCCCACATCGTCCACACAGGTAATCCCTTCTCCGGAAGCAATCACCGGTTCATAAGAAGGAGCATCGGCATAGATGTAGATAAAAGAAATAGATTCCTCACCATCCACTGTAAGACTGTCTGTCAAATTCAGGGCGTGATTCAGGTTTACAGGAGGGGGTAAATAATCTTTGCGAGAATCACATCCCTGAAAAAGAAACACAAGACTCAGCAGGAAGATAGTTTTTATCATCCTCTTATCCGGTCTTTCTCTTCAAAAATCAGATCTGTTTTATCCACAACGGCTGCCCCGATGACTGTATCGGCCCCGGCATATATCACCACATATTGATCCTTTGTTTCCATGGTAGCACAACTGAAGATTACATTGGGCACAAAGCCGTGAATTTCCCAGTCCAGTTCTGGTTCAATGACAGGCCGGGATTGACGGGCCAGGATTTTTGTAGGATCGTCATAGTCCAGCAATGCCACACCCAGACGGTAAGCATTTGTCTCATCCACAGCATGATAGAAAAGAAGCCAGCCCTCCGGATGTTTTACGGGTGGACCTGCAATACCAATACGGACACTCTGCCAGTCATCGCTGATAGGGGTCATGATTTTTGTATGCTTGTAAAAGTGCTTCATATCCTGAGTATAAGCAATCCAGATATCGGGATGGCGTCGGTGTAACAGGATGTATTCTCCTTTGATTTTTGCGGGGAAAAAGGCAGAATTTTTATTTTCTTCATCTAAAAGGACCCCCTTTCGGTCCCAGTGAATCAGATCCTGGCTGGTGGCCAGGCAAATCCGGTAATCCCCGGGAAAGCGGTTTCCAAATCCTGTATAGGTCATATAAAAGGTATTTTCAATTTTCACAATCCGTGGGTCTTCTGGCCCTCTCAATTCCTGGGGAACGTCATTTTTTAAAATCGGTTCTTGCCGTCTTTCCCAATGAATTAAATCATCACTTGTGGCATATCCCAGTTGATTAATGTAGTCGCCATATTGGGCATGTCCACCGATGTTGGTAGCTCTGTAAATCATGTGAAATCGTCCGTTTTCATATACAGCCCCTGCATTGAAAACGGCCGCCCGTTCCCATTCATGTCCCGGATCGGGTAAAAAAATCGGGTCTTTTGAAATTCTGCGTAGTGTGATCATTGCTTCTGTGTCCTGTTTTTACGGATTTATGGTTACAACGGTTTTCAGGCTTTTGTGTTCGATCTGATTCTCGATGGCATGTTCAATCTCTCCCAGGGAGAATGTTTTTATTTCAATATCATCTAATGTGATCTTTTTTGATTGTACCAAATCGATGGCGGCTTGAAACGTTCCCGGATTGAGAAATGAGCCACTGATACGAATATCATTTTTGTAAAGTTCATACGGATATAAGGCAAAAGATTGTTCAGGGTGTGTAACACCAAACAGGATTAAATGACCGCCACGGTTTAAGAGGGAATATGCAGTTTTAACAGCCTGAATGTTTCCCACACATTCTATCACACAATCGGCACCACCCTGGGTTAATGTGCGGATTTTTTCCTGAAGACGAAGATCATGAGGGTTGAAAGCTGCATCTGCCCCAAGGGATATCCCGAAATTTCTCCTGCTTTCATCGGGTTCTACCAAAAGAACCATGCGTGCCGGAGAACGCATGACAAGTTTCAGCATAAGAAGCCCAATCATTCCGCTGCCGACAATAACTACGGCATCTCCGGAATGAAGCTCTGCTTTTTGAAAACCATAGAGCGCACAGGAGAGGGGCTCCATCAAAGCTGCCTGCTCAGGAGGCAAATCCGGTGGGATATGGTAACATTGGCTTTCAGGAACGAAGCAGTGTGTGGCAAATCCACCGTCAATGTTCACACCCAGGGCTGTCAGATTTTCGCAGAGATGAACCTTTCCTTTCCTGCAGAAGCGGCATTGTCCGCATGCAATATTGGGATCTACACTGATGGAATCACCAGATTTGACAGAGGTGACCTGTGTACCCGTCTCTTCAACAATACCGCAGAATTCATGCCCCAGGATGACGGGGGGACTGGCTTCAGATTCACCCTTCAGGATTTTGATATCCGTCCCGCAAATTCCACAGGCCTGGACCCGAAGCAAAACCTCATGGCTTCTGGGATCCCGGAGATCCCGCTCAATGGGATTCAGGCTTTTTCCGTTAAATTGCATGGCTTTCATCATTAGTTTTTTAACCCCGACGTTGCCATACTTTCAATGAAATACCTCTGGAAGAAAGCATAGACCAGAATGATAGGAACGGCTAAAAGAGTTGCCGCTGCCAGCTCTGCTCCGAGCTGGGCTTCCGCCTGACCACCTACGGCAAAAAGGGTGACCATCTGGGGCATGGTCATTAATTCCCGCACGCGGATCACAATCAAAGGCCATAAAACATCATTCCAACTTCCCATAAAAGATATGATACCTACGGTAATAATCACCGGCCGTGAAAGAGGCCAGAATATCCTGAACAGAATCATCAGGTCATTGCATCCGTCAATCCGGGCAGCATCTATGAGATCCTGGGGAATATCCAGGAAAAACTGCCGGAAGAGGAGAATACCGAATGTACTGATCATCCCGGGTACGATAAGAGCCATGTAACTATCCACCCAGCCGAATTTAACCATGAGGATATACATGGGAATCAGGGTGATCTGAAAGGGAATCACCATGGTAAAAAGGATGACACCCAAAATAAAATCCCGTCCGAAAAAACGGAGCCGGGAGAGGGCATACCCCACAATGGATCCGAAAAAGATGACGGATAATGTCACACATGATGAAACGAAAAGACTGTTAAAAAGGGCGCGCCAGATGGGAATTTTCTGCACAACAGCTTTGTAACTGTTCAGTGTAAAATTGGATGACCACAAGCCCACATGACTGATTTCAATTTCCGGCTTGAAGCTGGCGGAGATCATCCATAAAAAAGGATAAGCAAAAATTAATCCTCCCACAATCAGGAAAAGGTATATCCAGAATTTCTTCATTTGTCTTTTTGCTCCACAAGTTTCTTTTGAACCAACACAACGAGTAATACAATGACAGCAAAGAAAAAGCCCAGTGTGGCGGCATAACCCATGTGACCAAAATAAAAGGCCTGATTGTAAATATAGAGCATGGCAGATAAGGTGCTATTGACAGGGCCGCCACCGGTCATAACAAAAGGTTCGATAAAGAGTGAAAAACCGCCGATAGTAGATAAGATAATCACAAGGACGATGGTACTGTTCAAGGCCGGCAGGGTAATAAAAAAGAATTGCTGTATGGGTTTTGCCCCGTCAATTTCCGAAGCCTCGTACAAATAACGGGGGATGCCCTGGAGCCCCACCAGAAAAAGGACAATGTACAAGCCCACATTTTTCCAGGTGGCCATAATAGCAATGGAAGGCATGGCCCAGTCCGGATGGGTAATCCAGGGGATACGAGGCAGGCCCATTTTTGTCAGAAGGATATTCAGCAGACCTGAATCGTAAGCATAGAGCTGACGCCATAAAAGGGTAATCACCACTCCTGAGACAATCACCGGCAGAAAATAGACCGCCCGAAAAAAACCCCGTGCTTTGATCTTTTGATTGAGCAATACTGCCAGAAACAGGGCAATCACGATTTGAAGGGGAATATGTATGATCAGAAATTTGAGGGTGTTTAGGATGGATTGGAAAAAAAGTTTATCCTGAAAAAGGCGGATAAAATTCCGCAGACCAACCCATTCCATGGGGGTAATCACATTCCATTTGTGGAAAATCAGTATAAAGGAAAAAACAAGTGGAAATCCGACAAACAGAAGGAAATACAGGATGTACGGCAGAGTCATCAGGTAGCCTATTTTGCTTTCCGAATTTGTGTTTTTCTGTTTCATCGTGAGCGGTTCCATTCAATAATCATTTCTGCCCGTTCTGCTGCATCTTTAACGGCCTGCTCCGGACGTTTCAGACCAAAAACGGCACAGGCTTCATACTCCTGGGAAATTCCGTCAAAAATCTCTTTCAAATCCGAAGCCCCGTCTACTCCCCGTGTGTAGGGTGCCTGATCAGCAAATTTTACCATTCGGGGATGTTGGGTAAAATAATCCTGGTAAAGGGGATCGTCTGTCAGGTTTTGCCGTAAAGGAATTTGGCTGCATAGTTCAAGCAATCTTAAATCAGCTTGGGGGGTAATCAGAAATTTTGCGAATTCCCAGGCGGCTTCCGGATGTTCGGTGGTACTGAAAAGTGCAATATTTTTATGGTCGCCATAAGTATAAACCGGTCCTTCCGTATCATCGGGGACAGGTATGGGTGAAATATCAAATTCAAAATCCGGTCCGGCATAGTTTTGGATATGAATCACATTCCATGGACCTGTAAACTGAGTGGCCAGTTTTCCGGCAACGAACTGATCCCCCTGAAATGTTGTCCGGGGATAATAGCCTTTGGCATACAATTCCTGAAAGAACCGAAAGACTTCCACGGAAGCATCGTTATTAAAAATAATGTCTGATTTGTCAAAGAGGGTTTTACCGCCAGATGCCGCAATGTAAAAGGTATAATAATCAAATAAACGTTGCCACCAGATAGGCTGGATATCCCGGTATCCCATCCACTGGTCGAAATGGCCGTCTCCATCCAGATCTTTTGTGATCAGCCGGGCTGCCTCAAGATATTCGCTGTATGTTTCCGGTGGATTTTCAATACCAACTTCCCGGAAAAGACGGATATTATACATGACCATTATGGGATTGGTTTTCCATGGGATCTGGTAGTAATGACTGTCCGGGGACTGGAATGCATTCAGCATTTCCATGGAAATCCGTGAAGCCATCACATCGAAAAAATCCGGGAACTCATTTAGGCGAACAAGCCCCCCGGCATTGGTGAAATCATCCATGGCTCCAGGCCAGATGTTTGAACAGATATCCGGGGTGGTTTTACCGGCAATGGCAGCCAATAAAACTTCCTCAGAGGATTGACTGGCAGGAATTGGTTGTAATCGAACCTGTATCTCAGGATGGGTGCTGTTCCATTTTTCTACAAGTTCTTCTGCCAGATTGATCTCGTTCTGATTCGAAGAACACCAATAGGTTAAATGGATGACTCCAGCCTCATCATCCTTTCTTTGTGATGAATTCCTGTCGCAGGACAGGACTCCGGCCACACTCATGAAAATTACGAGAATTATTAATTTCTTTTTCATGGTCTTTAAAAAGTTACCACAAGTTTATCGATATTGGCAGTATGAACCGTGTGAATGGAAATTGTGTAATATCCGCCCCTGTTTTCGTAAGACCACAATCCGCTAAAAGGTGATTCGTTATAGGTTATTGATTTGGGTATGGTTGTTGAAATCATAACAGATTCACACACATGTCCCGGATATGCTTTCAGGTTTAGCCGAAACTGGTTGTTATCAAAACGGCAGGATTCCAGAACAGCTTGTGTGCTCAGCAGAGTAGGGGATTTTGGCGATTGCCCCAGTACAACCGTGACGGTTTTCATCTCTGGGAAATTTTTGGGGAAAACAGCTGTATTTACGGCAGAATTCCCAAATATAATGTCTCTGATCACCGTCCCACTGCCTTTCAGATGGACCAACAGAGGATTCCCGTTGACATAAAGGGTAAAAGAACAATCCTCTTGTTTTTCCATTAAAAAGGGATCGAGGGCAATATTCCATCCATTGTCGGTCACGCCGTATAATTGATACAGGCAGTTCAAATACCAAGCCCCGGCCCACAAAAACTGGGGTTTATCTACGGTTCCATATTCAGAGGGATTGTCTTTATTGGCATTGCGGATTTCATAATAGGCGGGCTGGCCGTTGGGGCCTTTCATAATACCGTGGAGGGACATGATTGTGTTTATAAATCTGGCGGCTTTGGCTTTTTCACCGTTGGCAATGAGGGCCATGGCATACCAGGCATTCCCTTGGGGCCAGATACCACCATTCAAATAGTCGTATTGGGCACCGGCTTCATTTCCCACAAATTTTAGAAAATCTTTCCAATCCTCAAAATCCATGGGCCATACATTGTAAATTCCCACCTTTTCATCCAGTAAGACAGAAGAGGCTGTTTGTATTAATTTATTTTGCTTTTCTTCATCCAGCAAATCATAATGAGCTGCCAGCAGGGAGCCGATGTAATAGTGCTCATCCAATGAACCGTCGTTGTGGTAGTTCATCAGGTAGCCTGCCTCTTTAACCCACAGCTTTTCAATCAGGGCCACCTGCATGCTATCCGCCAGGGAAGCATATTTTTGAACGGGCACATCAGCTTTATCCAGTGCCGTGGAAAGATATACATAATCTCTTAAGCTTTTTATGGCAAGAAGGGTCATGTATGTTCGGGGACCGTAATTATGGCCGATATCCCACCAGTCTGGCCGATATGACCACATGAGATAGTCCTCTTCCAGGGTGAGCAGAGAATTTGTTACACTGGTGGTGATATAGGGAAAAAGGGATTCCACAAAGGCACTATCCCCGGAATGGCGAAGGTATTTGGCCGCCACCTGCACGAACCAGAAATTATTCCAGTTGTCCGAATCGGCGAGTTCCGTCACATAACGGCCGTCTTTCCAATAGTAGGCATGGGGAATGACATGGGCATCACTGGCGTGGTGTATGATATATTCCAGGTCATTTCGCACACGGTCAATGTCAAAATTTACGGCCGCCAGGTCGGTGACCAAAGCATCATGGGTAAAATAGAAATTATATTCCGCCGGGCAGGGCATGGGGACGATTTCACCGTCCAGATAATGGGCATTGGCGGCCACGACGGCTTTTGCATATGCGGCGGAATGATCTGTTTCGGGATCACCGGTATGAAAAACGGTCTGATATGCTTTATCGGCCACAAAGTTTTCATACAGACTGACTTCCTGTTGAAAATTTTTCTCTAAATCCGCAACCAGTTCCCCGCTTTCTTCATTTCTGCAGGAACCAATAATCTGTACGATGTCCAGGGTTTCTCCCGGTTTGAGATTTTTTGTATAAGCCTGGCGTATAGAAGGCGGAAAAGGCGGATTGGAGAGAGTGCTTTTGTTCGGCCTGTCTCCACCGTTAGCGACAAAAACCACGGCATGACCGGCATCATCCTCCTGAAAATGGAAATAGGCCGCATCCCCTTCAAGGGTGTTTACAGCCCGGTCAATCTGCCGGAAAGTGTGACAGGTCCGGATGGCCGTTTTCAAATGGGTACTGAATTCAAATTTTTCTGTTTTATCCGATGTGTTCATTATCTGAATCGTCAGGATCATGACCGGTTTGTTCTGACAAAAGCGATAATCTGCCTTCAGGCGAAAATCATCCTTTTGCTGAATAAAGGAAACGGAAGCCGGTGTGAGTTCAAAAGGTGCCGGTTCTTTCCCAATGATCCGCAATGGCCCGTCTCCGATTTTCAGGGACCAGTCCGCCACGTAAGAAGTGTCCCGGGTCCAGTAATCCCGGCTGTGATCAATGCTGTTGGCTACAGGATAATAGAAGCTGATACGCTGGGGGATTATGGCACTGTGATGAAAAGAGACACCTACAAAGGAACTTCCCACCTCAATTTTGGCATCTCCGGTAAAGTTGACTGGCAGTTTGGATGAATCTATGCTTTTTGGGGAAGAGCAAGAGGTTAAGGTTGAGGTTGAGATTAAGGTTGAGATTAAGATTAAGATTGAGGTTAAGATTGAGGTTAAGATTGAGTTTGAGCCCAGTGAAATAAGTGAAACGTATTTCACAGGGGAGGTAGAGCCCTTTGAAAGAGGTGATCCTTTTTTCATGGAGGATTTTTGGATTTGCCGGATGAGTTTTTGGCAGAGAACAAGAAGGTTTTTCATGTTTATTGTTTTATCTTTATTTCAATTTTACACATTTTTTCACCCGTGTCAGTTCATCTGTCTGTAAGCGGTACATATAAACCCCCGAGCTGATATTGGGAGAATTCCATACATGAAAATAA
This sequence comes from Fidelibacterota bacterium, assembly GCA_030156395.1. Classification (GTDB taxonomy): domain Bacteria; phylum Fidelibacterota; class Fidelibacteria; order Fidelibacterales; family Fidelibacteraceae; genus Fidelibacter. Next base: position 7,716 of record JASGMP010000038.1, on the reverse strand, counting down.
GAACCGGCAGCTTTGTATTCATCCACAAGTGTTTCAATCAGCCGTCCGTTGATGTCAAAAATCTGTAGTGTTACATGACCTCCCCGGGGTATATCAAATTGAAAAGTAGTGGTGGGATTAAAGGGATTGGGATAATTCTGGGAAAGGTGAATACTGACCGGCAGTTCACTGCCATTCTCACGGTTCCTACTGGTTACGGAATAGAGTTCGGTGATTTCTCCAAGGGTTAATGCATAATCGTAGATGGCGATATCATCCAGAAGGCCTTTAAAATTATATTCGGTGACATTGGGTAATACCTGCCCGATCATCAGGTCGATGGAAGTCGTTAACAGAGTACCTGAAAAGGAGGTATGAGCATCCAGATTCCCGTTGATAAATAATTCAAAATTTTGACCATCGTATAATCCAACAACATGGTACCACATGTTAGTGGAAACCTTGATTTGTGAGTCCAGATCTTTTACACCGTCCGTTGTTTTCACAGTCCACCGGATTTTTTTCTCAGGGATGATGGAGATTTTCCAACGATTTTCCCAGTTTCCGTGAGAAATAGGGTAAGATTCCCGGGAACTGTACAGTTCGGACGCATTCATCCAGAAACTGACGGTAATGGCATCGGTGAAATTCAGGCTGCTGCTGTTGGGAACCCGGATATGATGACTGGTCCCGTTAAAGGAATAGGCACAATCGGCATTTCCAAAACGGTTTGCCGTCAAAACAGCTCCGTTCACGATGCCATGGTTATTCATGCCACTGTCATCTTGTGCATTTCCATTGAAGGGATACCAGGCTACCGGATTTCCGGTCTGGGAGCCGGAGGAATCCCGGACCACAATTCCGATACTGTCTGTATCGTATCCTCCCCGGGTATCATCGACAGTGCAGCATATAAAATAATATCCTGCTGAATCAGGGGCGATCCAGGTAACCATCGAATCGTTACCTATAAGGATTCCAAAATCAGCTGTCCATTCAAAATTCAAAAGATCCGAATCGGGATCGGATGCCACACAGGTGATATATGTGGTATCCTGCTTGTCAATTTTTCGCGCAGAAGCCACCAGTTCTTCAATTACCGGATCATGGTTAAAGGCTTCAATGACCGTTATTGTCAGGCTGTCTTGGACCGGTTCGGCGATCCCGTCACTGACGGAGCAGTAAAGGGTTATGATCGTATCTACAGACGGAGCGGTCCAGGAGATAGATAGTAAATTGCTATCCAGCGTATCATTTCCAGTAGACCACAGATACGTCAGGGCATCCAGATCCCGGTCTGCCGCCGTACAATAGACGGTAATGGTCTGGTTGAAAAGGATTGTGGCAGAGTCTGTTGCCAGGGATTTGATCCTCGGCTTGTGATTACTTACGGACATGCCACTGCTGTAATCGGCCACGATACCATCCACCCGCATCGTTTCTTCATCGTATGTGATACTTCCTCCGGTAGGTATCAGGACGGCCAGAATCACCCCGTCTGCCGGGATGGTAATAACAGTTTCGCCACTGAGGGCAGTTTTGAGGATTTGGTTTGTAACAGCATCATAGAGATCCACACTTGTTGAACCGGCATTCAGTGTCACCGTTTTATCTTCGTCATACGGATTATAGTATAAATAGGAAGGATAGAAGTCTTTTTGGAAATAGTCTGTTTTGCATACATCAAGTTGTAAAATTCCCGGTATTTCTGTGGTATCGATCATCCCGCCTAAAATTCCTACATGGGATGAGCCATAGAGGGCGAAATTAGTCGCACCCCAGCCGCCGGAGATGGCATCGCCGGTGGCGAAGGGACTGACACCGCTTCCGATGGCAAATTCCCGCATGGATTCATGGGCAATACAGGCGGTGGTGTCGTATTCATACGCCCAGGCTTCCCCATCCTGGTGATCAGCCGGGAGGTAATTGGCGTAAAAAAGTCGGGAAGCATTGGCCAGATTCAATACCCATTTGCCGATGGCCCGGGCATAGCGGTCATCATAACGAACCATGGGCACCAGTGCCCCTGCCATTTCAAAACCGTTCATGGCAAAGGCATATCCGTCGTAAAGAGCTTCTCCTACCAGGCCGTAACAGTCATATCCACCCCAGTTTCCCAGAGTTACACCCCATTGCCGGGCATTTCCCGTGGGATCGAAACACCAGTTGAGCATTTTGTCCACATTGTACGTGGTACCCAGTTCTGCATTCATCCGGGCGGCGATATAGACTCCATAAGGGAGCTGTAATTCGTACGCTGCATTTGTGGAAAAACCGCTCAAAAATTCCATGGCCCATTCGGCGCCCATCCGGTAGCGCGGGTTTCCGGTCTCAACATAGGCATTGTATAAAAGCCAGGCAATAGATCCGGCGGATTCCGGTTCTGTGACCCCTTCCGTGTGGGGTGTCATGGTGGATAAATACCAGCCCCGGTAGTTCATGGATGCCCGGTTCCAGGGAGTGGCACTGCCCCCCATCGTTTCCACTGCTTTCAGCCACTGATCGGCCACCGATGTAAACTGGAAGTCAAAATCCCCAGTTCCAGGATAGAGATCATACAACTGGTAAAAAAAGACATTCGGCATCATGGCATACCACCAGTCATCTCCGCTCTGACTGGTGGGATTATTCAGATAAACATTTTCTTCAGGTCTGCGGTTAAACCATTCTTCGCAACCTAATACCCAGTTGTGTCCGTTTTGATTGCTTTTATCAATGCCAATCAGTGTGGCACCGATGACTGCCGGTAATACATTGATGGCTTCTGCGTTTCCCGGGTAAGAGGTCCCCACTACGGTATGGAGTCCAAAGCTGTTATGATTGGGATAGTTGACGGTATGGGTATTAATCCACACCAAAGGCAGATACTGACCGGTCCGATTTAGATCAAAAACAAGATTATCGTAATCAACAGCCACCTGTTTCCAGTTTCTCATGAGATAGGGCTGGGGTAGATTCGGCATTTGTTCCACACGGGGAATAGGAATCTGGTCTGCGAAGGAAGTGGAAAAACAAATGATCAGACAGACAAGGAATTTAACTGGAGCCCTGCCCCCGTGGTGTTTATTCATGTAGTTCCTGTGATACGTGTTTACAATGTTAAAGCCTAAAAATTCAGCCGGATCGTAAAACGGTTGACATGTTGCAAGCGGCCGAAATCGGCGTAGGCATAATCCACCATAATATTGGATTGCCCGAACATCTGATAGCGAAGTCCGGTTCCCAGGGTCAGGCCTTCTTCTGTATCTCTTTGTCCAATGGCTTTATATCCGGCCCGAAGGTAAAGCATATTCAGCAGTAATAATTCACATCCTGCATTAATGCTTTCTGTATTGTTGATAGGATGGAAAGCATCGACAGCGATCGTCAATCGGACTTGTTGTTTGTTTATCACATCGTATGCCAGTCCGAACTGCATGTTTAACGGAAGAGGCCAGTCATCGGTCATGAGCTTTCCCATGATCCGGTCGTTGTTCCCTTCTATGGATTCGTCGGCATCGTAATAGATGATCAAATCACTTCCGTCCATTTGAAGGGACGGGCCGAAATTGGTAATAGCTGCCCCGATTCGCAGGCTGCCAAATCCTGTGTAATACAGGGTTCCGATATCCACGGCAACAGTGGATGTGTTCTCATGCCAGATACGTTCAGAAATATATTTTCCGGTAAACCCCATGGAAAAACGGTCTGTGATTCCAAAGGAATATGAGAGTCCCACGGCATAGCTTGTCGCATCGTATTCCTCACCGGTTCCGTCGGGAAAATCCACGGTTCGGACTTTCATGTGGGGGACTGTCATGGCATTAAGGAAAAAACCGGCGGTACCAAAACGCTGAAAGGGCAGGGTGGCCCCCATGTAATTAAATGAAATATCTGCAAGCCATTCGGTTCTTTCAAAGACAGCCTCTCCCTGATCCATACGGCACAAGCCGGCGGGATTCCAGTACAGGGCTGATACATCATTGGATATTGCCACAAAAGCTCCTCCCATACCAATAGCCCGGGATCCTACGCCAACTTCCAGAAAAGGTGCGGCGGTTGTGCCTACATTTGTCATCCTGCCCGATTCACCAAACGCAAGGGATGCCCCAAGCAGCAGAATAAGTCCCGTTTGCATAAGACGTTTTTTTATCTGAGTCCTTTTCATGAAAAACTCCTGTTCACTCATATGATGTGGAGACCCCCACAAAATCTATTTTTCGTGTGAAACCCTCGTCTGAGGTGTTGATACTTAAAAGAAGATCCTCATCAATCTCAATGGATGCATCAGCCCTTAATTTTGTCAGATAATCTTCCAGCCAGACTTCTTTTTCTTCATCGCTTGTGATACTGTCTTTGATCGAATGGTAGAGGTTCCGGATCATTTTTTCAGCCAGCAAATATTCCCTGCGGGTTTGAACTTCTTCCCAGACAGAGGGATACTGATCCATTTTTTCCCGAAGCCCCATTTCCGATAGAACATGATCCCGGACATAGACCGCTGTGGCATTTTTCAAACTTTCACGGAGTCCGGCTTCCGAGGTATATGTAACGGGCTGTGGATTAACCCGGTAATTCATGATCAGATCCCCCACGGTCAATTCTCCATCCCGATAGGTGGCAATAACCCTAGCGGCCAGGCGACGGTTTGTATCCTCCAAGGTGTTCACCTCCTGATCAGGAAGGTATTGCAATTTCTCCGGTTCCAGAGGCCTTTTTTCCCACAGGTGCCGGGTCAGGGCATTCAGGACATCGGCTTTGATGATAACTTGCTGGGGAGCCATCACCTGTTGGACAAATTCAGAGGAGGCCCGGGTTTCTTTTCGCTTTCGGAGCACTCCGGTCATCGATTCCCGGTGAGCCTGGAAATCATGTTCGCGGATTAACACATTTTTCTCGTAATCCACGACTTTAAATATGTGATAATAGGTTCCGTCAAATACCGGTTCGGAGACCTGGTGAAGATCCATGGAATAGAGCTTTTCCTCCAGATCAGGGGCTACGTCGTTCCAGGAGATGGCATCCACAGCGCCGTATAAGGGGGATTCGATGGTTTTTACACCGGGATACATGGGAATGTGTTTCCATGGCACAACGCCGGACCGGACATTTTTGATTTCCGGTTCAAGGGCAGTCTGAAAATGTTTGACATGCAGTGTTTTACAAGACCGTTCAAAGGCTTTTCGGGCTTCCTGTTCTGTCACCGTGATGGGATTCCGGATATATTTCAGGTAGAGTTCCCGATTCACCGCCTGCCGGCGGAAAAGATCCAATGCCCGCTGCATGAGAGTATCTGATGCTTCGAGTCCCATGGATTCCGCTTTTTGGGCCAGGAGGATACGGTCTGTAAGCCGTTGCAAGGCATCTGTGTAAGCCTTTTCCTTTGTCTGGGCAGCGATATGGCGGGGGATAAATTCATAGAAAAAAGCAAATTCATCGGCTGTCACAATCCGGCCGTTTACGGTGGCAACCGGACGGGATTCCGGTTCAGGCTGATCACATCCCGGCAGAAAGGGATAGAGGATAAGAGCCGGAATAATCAGCATGAGGATGCGATGTGTATACGTTTTTTGCATGTTATTTTATCAGGGCAAACCGCCCGATTTTTTCTCCCACGCCCGGAGCTTCCACATGGTAGATATAAATTCCGTAAGCAATTTCATTGCCATCTTTGGACAGGATATCCCAGGCCGCCATGCCATCATTGGCTGTTGAGTGATGCTCAATCGTATCAATGAGGTAGCCTCTCAGATTGTAAATCCGGATGGTGCAGTCTTTGGGCAGGTGATAAAAGTGGAGCCGCCGTTCTCCCCGGCCGAATTTGTACATATTCCGCGGTTCCCAGGAGGCCGTGACCACATAGGGATTGGGAACGACACAAATATCGTCCAGTTCTTCCTTTGCCAGCGTGTTGCTGGAATCTTCTCCCGACACGGTAAAGCGGAAAAGTTCTCCCTGACGAAATGGTTTCCGGGTGGCCACATAGAATTCGTCTCCGGGTTGAGGCGGATCAACGGTGATCCAGGTGGTATCGGCATAGGGGACTTCATTCACCCAGACGGTGTCGATTTCCAGAAGAGGGGCAAAACGAATCATCCAGGATGTGTAGCGTTTAAAGATAAATTCGTCATCCGGGACAATGATGATGATATCATCTCCATGACTGTATTGCCCGTCTTTGTCGATATCTGACACGGCATAAAGGGCGTCTGTTGAATCGGTCACATTATATACCCGGACCGTGGAGGGGACGGATTTAATCCCGAATACACCGGCAGAATAGGTGTAAACAGAATCGTGGAAAGAGATAATATAATCGGAGGGTTGTTCCAGATTCAGGCGATAACCGATGACATCTTCATTTTTTGGATTCAGGCGGATTTTGGGGACATAATCGGAGGATCCGGCAATAAAACCGGTTTTATTCTGATCGATTGTGATTGTTGTGTCATTATAGATGGTGAGGGAAAGACCGTCGAAAAGGGGACTTTCATCGCCGTAAGAAGTGACCTGAATGCTGTCCAGCACCAGCGTGTCTGCTTCCACATTACGAACCGAATAGAAAGGTTTTGTTTCGTTGTGAAATTTGGTGGATTCCATAAAGGCCAGCTCATAGGTGGTTTCTCCCGGGGGGATCTTGTGTTTTTCCACCAGGTCGACATGGATCTGCCCGGTTCCAGGGCCAAGGTGATAAATGTCTTCATCGACCTTGGGTGGAATATATCCGGCGGCCGCAGGCCGGGGCGTGGCACTGCCGCAGTTGATATCCATAAAGGTTACCTGACCCAGAGAATTCATGTTGATGATGGCCGAACATTCCGAAGGTTGAAAGCCTTCCACACCGTCTTCCGTGTATGTGTAAAAACCGTAATCATAGGATACAACGGCATAATAGTAGGTCTGTCCGTTTTTGACATTTTTATCCGTGAACACATGGCGAATCCCGGTATCATCCCCCAGATTGAATTTGATGCCATAGATATCCACCGGGTGGGGACCGGTAATGCCATCCTGCAAATCAAATTGGGCGATGGGTTTCCGGTATGTTTTATTACCATACGAATCGGTGATAATTTTACTTTCCAGAAACTGAGGTTCTGTTCCGCGGTAAATCATGTAGCCCTCAAAATCGTATTCCTGCAGAAATGGGTCAAAAGAATGTTCGGCAAGATCATCCCAGACCAGGGTGACTTCGCCGTCACCGGGATAAATTTTTACCGTGGGTTTCAAAGGCGGTTTGGCGAACTGATAATCCGCGTTATAGATTTGCTGGACAGCTTTTTTGTTTTTCACCAGGTCGTCTTTGTCTTCGCCGAATAACAAGGCCATGGAATAACGTTCCGTTTGGTTTTGCATGAGGGGGAAAGCACCGGATGAAAAAAACATGCTCAGATTATTGGGTTGGACAATTTCACTCATGGGGGGCGGCATCCGGCTGAAAACACCCCAGTTTTCTTCGTCATTGATGAGTTCGTAACGATGGGTGGGAAATATATCAAAACCGGTTAATCCGATCTGATCTGATTCATCAGGGTCCGTGGCATTATAATTGGGTTCCCCATTGGTGGGTTTTCCGTCCCCTTGCCCTTCATCCGGACCGGTATAGTGTAAATCGTACACACCCACGCCATCAGCGCCTACGTCGTCATTCAAGGGCTCTTCAGGATCCCATTGTCCGTTTCCATTTACGTCGGTGTAAGGCTCCCAGTCACAATCTTCATCATGTTCCCAATGGGGTTTGGGGTCATATTTATATAC
>JASGMP010000037.1 GCA_030156395.1 Fidelibacterota bacterium | reverse complement strand
TAGTCTTAATCCCTTTTGATTCAGGGTATCTATTCAAAGCCCATTGATTGCACTTAATGTCCATCCTGTAGTGGTATGTGGTCTTAATCCCTTTTGATTCAGGGTATCTATTCAAAGAAGGAGGCTAAACTGTGGACACAAACGAATTACTGGAACATGTCTTAATCCCTTTTGATTCAGGGTATCTATTCAAAGACAAGAACCTGATCTGGTTGTATCCTTAAATTCTATTGGTCTTAATCCCTTTTGATTCAGGGTATCTATTCAAAGAGCGGTGCGTTTAATTTATTGAAAATACGTAAAATATGACCCCTTTTTTTCTAACCTGTGAAATTTCTATTCCGTTCTCATCGATCATCCTATCCTCCAATTTTGTAAATGGTTGTTTTTTAAATACATATACATTTTCTAAACTCTTGCGTTATCAGGTATGTTTCAGATTAGGGTAATTATTAAAAAATATAATACTCTTTATCTTCTGTCATTTCCCCCTGCCCAAGGATTTGAACCCTTTTCAAACACATCTGACACAATTCATAACTCCGGACGGTGTCTTCATCTTCATTGATGACTTTTTTTAATTCACAAATAAGTTTTTCATGCATTTTATGGTCAATCAGGCATTCAAATACTGAGTACTGAACACGTGTACCATAATTTACCATGATTTTTGCAACCCTCTGTAAACGACGTGGATCCCGTATGTCATATGATATAAGATACATTTCCTCAAAAAAATGGCTTGTACGGTAGCTCTTTCTTTAAACACTCAGATAAGTGTAGTATCTGTTTATCAATGATATCCCTTAAGGTTCTGTTCATGCTGTCCTTTTTATGCAACCATTTCTCATAGTGGGTCAGGAATTCTTTTAAAGATTCAGTTGATAAATAAATCCCACCATTCTTCTTCTGAAAATGCTCAGACCTGTATACTTTTAAATTGACCAATCTGATGATAAACCGGTCAACAAGGGGTCTGAATTCTTCAATGATGTCCATACTCAACGACGGCCTTCCATATTGTATCCCATGATATAAACCGATATAAGGATCAAAACCATGGGCATATAAACGATTGGTTATCTCATTGCCCAGGAGAACATAGGTAAAACTCAACAAGGCATTTATTTCATCACCGGGAGGATGTTTTATGCGTCCCTTGAATGTCAGGTCACTGCGGATCATATGTTTAAAGCAGGAAAAATATAAAGCAGAAGCACTTCCCTCTATTCCCAATATGGTATTTGTTTTATTTTTATTTTCAATTTTACGAAACCATTGATTCAATTTTTGTGCAGTATCATGAAGTATAGGATCTGGATGATTTTTGTAAAATTCCTTTAAAACGCGTATCATGTTCCGGATTTTTGCACTGATGATCTCCTTACTGAATTCTACACAATATGGTTCATTTTGAACCATTTGATATTGTTTCATTCTTAAAATGATATTCTTAGAATTCGTGCCTATTAAACGGCCATACAACTTTCCTTTCGTTGATAAAAAGGCGGTATCAATTCCTTTGAGAAGAAATGCCGTGAGTACATCATGCGAAAGGTGTACACGGCCGATGATTACAACGCCATCAATTTTAAATAAATGGATATTCCCAATTACCTTATCATCCTTGCTGATGACCAGTAATTCACCGTGCCGTGTCACTTTCGCACCTTGTTCTTTTAAATAAATAATCATTTTTTAAATCACCCGATTTTTCAAAGAACGTTACATTCTAAAATTATCTTTCACAAGCTGAGATAGCTCAGTATACACATTCAAAGGATAATCTTTATCAAGTTCATGAACAATTCCGGATAAAAGCTTATGAACGGTTTCACGCTTTGCCAAGGGGCTCTGTATGATGTTTTCTGTAATACCAACAGCTCCATGGGCTATAATGGATTTATTCCGGAAAGATTTCCAGATATCAATTTTATCTGCATAATGAATGTATTTCTTATACCTGATTTTTAAATTTTTATCTGTGCTGAAATAGTATTGAAGTATTGTCCTTAAATTGTATGTATTGGGTTTACTAAAAGAAACCGGAATCGTGGTATTTTTTTCAATGTACTTTTGAGTTTCCTTCCCTTTTTCAGATTGAAGATAATCAAGAAACTCTGTTGGCTCATCTTTTGCATTTAAATCTGTGGAGTATCCGGTTATCTCTTCAAAAGCGAGTCTTAACATTCCTTCCTGTAAACGGAACATGCGACCCAGAAAATCGGTGTATTGCCCGGTTCGGTATTTGATCAGGGCATTTAATGCAATTTCACATAAGATTTTTCTTTGAAAAGCATACCAGCTCTTTTTTTCCGTCATGGGTTTTCCACTACCAAATTCAATTGTTTGCCTGAGAACTTGTATCTGATTTAACAGCATATCCACCATTGTTCCCATGTTGGGATAAAGTCCTGATAAAGAATCCGGCAGATTGATATGGGAACAATCAAGAGAAGAAATATTTTCCTCTGCTTTTTCAAAATCAAACAACAGCCGATGATGAGCATATTGGCACAATATGGCCAAATTCATTTTCACCGGATCTTCTGTATGCTGAGATAAAATATGAGCACACCCCTTGAAGTTAAAGCTCTCCAGCATCCCACGGATCAAGGATCTCTCATAGGATGCCACAAGGATATGGGCTAAACGGGTTTCTCCCGCTTCACCTTCAAGGGGTAACTCGAGTACAGATGATTTGAGGCCAAAATGAATGGTCCCATGAAGGGTAAGACTCATATTACACGCCGGTGTACCCCCGGCATTGGAGATATATACATGATCAAGTTTGTTTAGTGACTTACTTATTTCGGGTAATTTTTGTTGATAAAATCCATACATCTTCTCATAATTGCTGGGATTTTGCTTTATTCTGACACATCTTATTGAGTCATCTCTTATTCCGTACAAATCCTTCATTTTTTTTTGAATAATCTCTGCCATATAAATTGTATCACTGTTCCGATATGCTTCATCATTTTGATCGGTACAAAATAAGCATATTGACAGATGACAATTATTCTCTTTTTTCAAAATGTAGTCGATCCCCTTTTGTATGATTGGGATCGAAAGATTGTCTTTCTCATTTTCATAATCTTTAAGGAATAGTTTTGAATAATCCCGTGTATTTTTTAAACCGATCAACTCGTTTTTATATAAAACATCTCTTTGTCCCACATTGCACATGTACAAAATATGTTTCATTTGATTCTCTCCAATCTAATCCAGCCTAAAAAATTTTCTTTTTGCCTATTCCTGGACGTTATTTTCCGGGTTTTGGGGAAAGGTGCCGCTCCGGGTTGGTATTTACTCATTCTTTGACTTCGCCTGAATTCATCAAGCCAATTGTTATTTTCAAGCAAATGACCTGTTAAGCTACCCCAGCCGCTTCCCCAGCCAACTCTGAGTATCATCTCATTTCCAGAGGCATTTTTGATGTCCTGTATTAGCCCCCTGTATAGTGATCGAATATGATCATAATCACGGTTTGAGTCATCTTCTTCATAATAATCAAGATCATACTGTGCCAGTGCCAGAGATGCTTTATTAATTATTTTATGAAATGATTCAATATCATCAGGAAAATCATTTACCCTTTTCAACTCGCCTTTTTGTAAAAAATAGTCATTCCATTTCATGACCATTTCTGAAACGGAATTGGGTTTAATTGCTTCAACTACAGTGGACATGGGAAAAGAAGGCCCATTTTTTAAATTCACCATTTTCTCCCGGATACTGCCATTCCGGACTTTGTTGGCGATTTGAACCTCTTCAAGTGCCAATTGATTCTGTCGAAAAGAAACATCCGTGACAATCAATGCCTTGAATAACTGTTCGTAAGGCTTTCCAAACAATTTCTCTTCCAATTTTTCACCGGGCATTCTTTCATGTAATACAGTTTGTAGAAAGTTGTTTTGCTCAGCCATGTTTAAATTATAGAAGATATTTCTGATCATGGATGTCCGAAAACTTCCCTTTATGCCTGAACCGGGGATCATAACTGTTCCGTTGCCATCCCGGTATTGTTCACGAATACCCCGGCACAGCCGATGGTAGGAATAGACCCTTGAACATTTCAATTGATTTAAGAATCGGTGTCTGTTAAAGAAATCATTCAGAGTATAATGATTGCTGAGTGAACATAAATCATCAATAAGTTTGGGATCGTTCCGAATGTGTTCCAGGATTTCGTGACGGTCCGGGATAATAATACGTCGTGAGTTCCTGTCAAACACATAATCAAAAATCCCGTTTAGCTCTATACCATTTCCTGTATGAACCGGAGAGATTGTTGTGAGTTTATAGGTAAATGTTCTGTTCATAACTTATCTCCATGAATGTACGGGATACCAAATAACAGGCCATTGCGATATAACGGATGTTCCAATGCCCAGTCAGTCTCTTTTGTGTCCAAAACTTTGATGATATCACCCTTAAATCCGGGTTTTTGAAGTACACTACCTTCCATCAGCATTCTAACGGCTTTCCGCCTAAGGCTGATACCACGACCAGACCATGCCCATCCTTTCCGTTCGATCAGATCATAGCCGGAATTCTTCAGTAAAGTCACATCATCATTCGGAGCGGGGTGGGTGAGTGATAACACATATCTGTGAGTAGGATTATCTGGCGTTTTCAATTCAAAATCCGCAACTGATTCAGGCGTGAAGAGCCCATGGCCTACAGAGCGGTCACCTCCAATACCCATGTCACCCAGAAGCCGTAATGCGGCTTCAAATGTATGTAACAGGGTTTCATCTTGGCAATCAACCAGAAAAAACAAGCCGGCATTCGGTTGAAAAACAATTCGGGTAAAATAAAAAATGGTTTGTCCCTGGTTATTGCGGTCAATCTTGAGTCTTGGGACATCATAAGCTTTACCGGGTGGAGAATCCAAAGGGGAATCCGGTGAATAATAGGCTGTAACGGTCTGATTTCCTTCGAAATAATACTCCAGAAGTTTCCCGTTTAGGACAGATTCAAGAACTGTTTTTTCAATAAAGCGAACTTTTTTTTGAGATTTTACGGTAGTCGGTGAATTGTCAGAGTCTTCCTGCCAAATTTTTGTATAGGGTTTTGGGAAAAAGAATTGATTGCCATAAAAGGGAAATGCCGATGAGATTCGAAAAGGGAAGTCTGTTATAGAATCTTTTTCAGGGGGAATAAGTGTTGTGACAAAATCCGGTTCCATTTGGCTCCATGCATTGATGATGGCACTGAAAAGGGTATCGGAATGAATGATATCTTCCGTGTGTTCAAATCCCGGCCGGTTTGAACCGATATGAAGCGCCCCCCGAAAATGAAGGCGATATGCCCTGTATTTCATTTATGCCTCCAGCATTTTCTCTTGATTGTCCTTTTCGTAGGCGTCACGGTCTTTATATGTTTTTTTTACTTCATCCCATTCAATACGGACTTGCCCTGAACCCCTGGAGCCACCTCCGCCAAGATAATCATCTTCAACCAGATGAAGAGCTTGTTCAATATAATCTAAGAATTCTTTTTCATCATCTCCGTTGTAAATATCCAGGACAAGTTCAAACTGAAACGTTGTCCCCGCAGGGACTCTTTCCAACTGACGTGGATTCGCTTTTGATTTGATTCGATCAATAGACGCTTCAGTTTTTACTTCAGTAAAGGGCATATCCATATTAGTATTCTGCTCAAGTTCAAGTCTGCTCGATTCATTCATAAATGCATCCCGGACAATCAAACGACCAGACTCCTTGGCTTTATTTGCTGATGTCCCAAAGATTTTACAAATGATACATTCACCACAATCACAAGGACCATAAAAATCATTTTTTTCGTCATAACTCATGTGACCCAACTGTTTTTCCAGTAAACTTCTCATTTTACCTTTTAATGAGGAGCCCGGAATATAAGGGACAAGAGTTATTGGATCCCGAATCACTGAATTATCTACGCCACCAATTGACATCCCCTGATTGCTGCCACCAATATGTAATCCGGTTACAGCAAGAATATTACCCTTGATGAAAATCTTTTTTTCCAGTTTCATGACTTTAATACCTCCTATTTACCATCAAAAGCTTTATGATACGCTAAAATCGCTTCAGTTATTTGAGAAAAATTAGTAAAAGCTTTTCTCTTATCATCACATGTAATGATTGTATTAATTCCGATTTTGAGTATGTCTCTTAATTCTTTGCCAGCAGTTTTTGATTTATTATTGCTTTGTTTTTCAACACTATAAGCAAGTTTTGGCCTAAGCAGTAGCAACGAAGTGTTAATTTCCTGCGACCATTCACCTTTCATTTCCAGACGTTTAATTTCACCAAAAATGTTACGGATTTGTGAGTTGGTAAAGTCCATATTAGCAAGATATTTACCAAAATCTTCAGCTAAATCAATAGCATCTTTGTCAATTCCGTTCTTAATCCAGCCAGGCATTTTATCTTTCATCTCTTTTAGGAAAGAGGGTTCCCGTTCCTGGGGTCTGTTCGAATCGTGTCTTCCATTCATGATGTTATCTCCTTGTTTTCATGATTTCTCAACGAATAATCCGCCCAACGGGCAGGGACTTGAATAAACTCAGTAATGGTTTCGTCAGATGTCTTATTCTTATAGTGGTCTCCATCCATGAGTGCTGTTTTAAACTCAGTAACAATATTGCGTTCCTCTTTATGTTTCGTTGCATATCTTTCCAGGTCATAGACTGCCCGCCAGCGCCATTGGGTATATTGGACCAGTTGCTTCAATTCCGATGCTTTGAGTATTTTTTTACCGCTTAATAGATATTTTTCACGACTGTAATTTTCATGAATTCTTCGAAGGCGGGTTAAAATTCCCTTATCGTTTGTGCGTTCAATACAATCGATGATATCCTTTTTCATGGTTTCGGACAAAAAGAAATCATTCCAGGATAGGGTCTTATCCAGAAACGTTATTGCATTTTTCTGTTGATTGTTTAAAGAATACATTTTAGCCTGTGATTCGGCTTCTCCTGAAAGATCAGCTCCCTTATGAATGGGAAATTTTGGAGGAACAAGGGTAATACCGCCTGACAGGGTAATCGATGGGTGATATCCAGTGAAACGACTGAAATCTTGCTGGATCCTGCCGGCACATTGGACGATATGATCCCATTGACCGACCAGGAATAAATCATCTCCTCCGGAATAAATAATGATTAAATTTTCCTTATCGGGGTTGGCTATTTTGTTTAAATAGCCGGAAAAGAACAGATCAAAGCGGGAGCTGAGAGTTGATAATCGTGAAATAGAATAATAGGAGTCATGACATTTTTCTGTTGAGCGTTTCAAAGATGGTGCGATAAATCCATACTTAAAAATGAGCCCCAGCGAGTCAATATCCATCCTCAAAATACCCAAACGCTTAAACCCCGGAGATTCCGCCAATTCATTGAATGTCATAAATCCGCCATTTTCAGATTGAGGGATATGATTCCCACCGTACCACATAAATGACCAACTTGTGCTTTTAAAACGGCTTACAGCACGGTTTTCACTCCCGGAGAATTCCTCCATAAAATCAGAATTATTTAATCGGTATACTCTGGTATTTAAGGCATTGATCCTGGATAATTCCTCATGCAACGCCCCATTTTTTACCAATAACCAATGTATGGGAATACCGGGAATCAGGGTTATCGCATTCTTTCCGGCGTCTTCGTTTTGAAACTGGACAAAATAATCTGCCTGTTTTAATATTTTTCCCATCCAGATAAAATGTTCACAGGATTTACAGATGATTCTTCGTTCATCTTCCGGGATATTTTCATCATCAATGTCTTCTCTTTCAGTAATATCAGACATTTCGCCAATCGGATGTTCCGCCCCACAAATTCTACAGATTTCTGATTCGGCGGGATTTCCATAAGGATTAAAGAAGTCCTTATCATTCAGGATTTGATCCAGAAAACGGTTGTGTTTCGTTATTTTAGCCTGTTTAATAGAGGCATCCCACACTTCGCCTGGACTTTCCATTAATTCTTTAGATGAACAAGGGATAGACCCAATCGCCAAAAACAAACGGCCGTTATATCCTTTAAAAAGTCCATTATTTAAATGATCAGCAGCTTTTTTTAAAGCTTGATTGCTGGATCCTGTATTGGGTGCAAGAATATAAAAATTACCACCGGCTGAATAGATCAGGTGCGATAATGGTAGGTCCAGTTTATCTAAAATATATTGTGCAGCGGTCTGACACATTAACTGAACTGCAAGAGATCTACCTTTTAGTGATTTTGCAGCATTGAATGATGTGATCTGGTAGATAAAATCCTGAATTCCACTCAGGTCACCACAAATTAAACGGAAAGGTTTATCATCCGGATCATCAAAAACTTTCCGGACAATATTCGATCCCGATTTTTGAAGTTCTTCCGGATATGTATCAGAAATGTAATCATAAAGACAAAGGGCAATTGCCGATGTGGTTTTTAAATGATCATACAGAGATACATCAGGTAAATCCTGTGTTGATCCGGGAATACTCCATGTAAATTTTTGTAACAAAGCCAATAACGTTTCAAAATTGGAATTAAAATCACCTGTGGGAATTTTAACCAATTCATGTTCAAATTTTTCCCATAGAAGTTTATACTCTTCGTACAAATTCTCATTAATGGATGAACAAGACGGGAAAACAACATCATCATCCAGAGTCATTTCCTTAACAGGATAAAATAAATTCTGATTCTCAGGGTTAAAGTCCTCTCTAAAAATTTGCGGGAAGACTGATTTAAGCCGTTGTATTCTATAACGAAATTTTTTCGCAGAACTTTCTTCAGGATCTTTTGACCGATCCATACCGGCAGAGATCCAGTCCGCAAATTTGATTATTTGTTCCAAAACAGATGAAGCATTATGATGATGGGAGGATAATTCATAAACCGATTGGGGGCTTTCCGGATTATCACATATAAAATCACCGAATTTTTCAAAAAATCCGGCTGTCCATAATGCATGCTTATGACTGTAATTTTTCCCCGGACAAAAGTCAGCTATATTATCTTTAACGTGTTGACTGAGAATGTTTGATTTTAAATAACCAATATGTTCATCAGCACGTTGCCAGAATTTACCGATATCATGCAATAAGGCGGCCATTGAAATATTCTCACGTAAACCCTGATTGAAAGCCATAGCATCACCCTCTAAGTATTTTAAATTTTCCCATTCCATAGCTGGTTGATTTACCGACATTTATATATTCAGTAAGTTTGAGTATCGGATATAATTCATTCAGTGAACCGCTTAGAGTAACCTGCCCCTGCAAACCGCTTAAATTAATCCATTTTTTCTGACGCGTTGAATAGCGACGATAACGTGTCCATTTCATATCGGACTTAAAATCTGTTATTTGATGATGAAGTTTGAAGTAGTATTCATAGTCCTTATAGGAAGAACTCACATTCCAGACTTCATTTACAAGAAACCATCTTCGCACGATTGCATTCCAGAATAGTTGTTTGCCAAGGGAATCAACAACATTATTTTGTATTCTTAACCGAAGCGGTGTAATAAAATGTAGAGTTAATTTGCTAATATCTGAATCTGGTAATAAAACATCTTCTGGCAAACCAGGTAAATAATTGATTAATGTCTCTGATACAGATGAATAAATCTGCCCGGAAAAATGCTCCACAGAATCCACGATTACTTTTTGAAAATTTTTCCCCAGACCAGACTCTTGTAAATGATTGAATGTGACGATAAACCAGGGTAAATCTTCAATGATATTTCCAATGAGTACAATATCAATATAAAACATCTTATTTGCTTTAACCTGAAAACGGTTTATTTCAGAAGGTATATAAAAAATAAATGGATCAGGAACATCTTTCAAAAGATTGTTTAAATTGGAATTTTCAATATGGATGTTGTCTATAGTGGATTCAAAAATTCTGCTGTAAACACAAGATTTTCTCAATATACATTTTTTGCAATTACGTTTAACATTTCTATAGACACAAGCTAAATTTTTCAGATTATATCCAAAGGCTCCACGAATTGTGTTTGTTGCAAAAGAAGGAAGAGACAAATTTTCTTGTGCCTTCAAATAAATTTTTAATGGATAAATCCTTAAATCATTCAATAAAACTCTCGCTATTCTCTGGTACTGCCATTTTACATTTTTACGTTACTTAGAATTTAGTTTAATATATTTACACATTTCTAAACAATCAACCTATTTTATTATTATTACAATATCGGGGTCAACTTTTACAACATACCAGCATTTTTTTCTTTGAGTTTTATCGAGATGGTTTTTGTATGGTTTTAGTGTTTTGTTAAGATTTGAGATTTCATTTTGGATTAAGCAACATTTTTTCTGTAAAAAGGCATAGCATTGTTTTTCGCCTCGTATTCATCGATATCAAAGTTTAAGTATATGCGTCCTGAGATCCACGTTTCGTGCCGTTCAACAATGAGTCTCAGGCACGATTCCTGATTGGGAAAAAGGCGTGTGACACGTGTTCGCCGTTTAATCTCCTGATTGAGGCTTTCCAGCCCGTCGCTGGTCCTGATTCTTCTGCGATGAGATTTGGGAAAGTCATACACTGTCAGGGCTTCGTCGATGTGATCCTGAATCCAATCACAAAACGCCGGTGCTTTGTCTGCATAGGTTTTACAAACGGTCTCTGTCTTTGTTTCTTCTTTGCTGTCCGTATTAAAAATAGCTTTTACCGTATCTGCCAGTTCTTTTCTCATGCTTTTAGACGGAGCGTAAGCCTGGGCATTTTGCTGAAAGTGAAATTGACAGCGCTGCTACGGGATATGGGATTAAACGGCCAAACGGGATGCTTTTAAACCCGAATGATCATCGCTGATAAACAGATCCAACCCCTTTAAGCCACGTTTTTGTAAGTGCTCCAGAAAATGTCGCCAATGCACTTCCGCTTCGGACAGTTCTGTGCTGATCCCCAACACTTCACGCAGGCCTGTGCACTGATTGACACTCAATGGCAATCAGAACCGCACTCTCGATCACACGGCCGTTGTGACGCGTTTTCTCATATTGGGTCCGATAGATCATAAAGATACCGATCGTACAGATCCAGGCTCTCCCGAAACTTTTCCGGTCCGTATTCAATGAAGCGTTTTATCACATCTTCTATCATCGTACTTTTTTACAGGTTTATTGTTTTTCCTTTCATTTGTGATTTATCTGAATGTGAAAAACTTTGAGCCCTTTTACAGAAAAAAAATGACACTACCGAAATTTACTTGAAACGATTTGCAAAGTTATATTGCCGATATTCAATTGGATGCGTTTATTTTGATGTCCAATTGTGTGTATAGCATACTTATAATTACCGATATCTTAGGGGTGTGTTTGGACACTCCCTACTCCCAAATATATCATCGCCGCAATAATCATGACTCCCATAAACCCAATTTCCACCGCCAGAATTGCCGCCAGCACACTGCTGATTACAGATAGACATCCGTTGATTCCCCAGGCCCATGAAATATCCACCGGATTGGTTTGATTCAGGCGTTTGATTCCCAGTGGAAAAGGTATTCCCATGAGAAAAGCCACAGGCCCAATGCAAAGAAGACTGATAAAAATTTTCAGGACAAAGGGGTAATGGATTGTTGCTTTTAAAAAGGGAGTCAGACCAAGTATCAGGAGAAGAAGAAGACCGGAAATTCCAGCACATACATGCCTGATTGTTTGCCGGCTGCTTTCCAGATGGGTGGAAAAATAACTGCCGGCCCCGGAAAAGATGAGAATTCCGCTGATGACGGCGGATGCGGCATAAAGTGGATTTCCGAAAAAGAGAATAAATCGCTGAATCAATACTATCTCCACGAACATGAAGGCAAGTCCCAATCCGGAAAAATATAGGAGAGTCCACTTTGAATGATAAACATCGGGCTGATGAAAAATCAGAGGTACCATAATCAGGAAGATGGCGATAAGTGTGACGACGATAAACGTGAGAATAAGTATTAGATATCCCAATTCCAGAAAAGGAAGAGCATCTCTTGATAGATAATCCATGATTTCATGAATTCGCCCCGGTTTTAAGAATTGAGAAAAATAGGGACGGTTTTCCCGGGCTGGCTGTATTCGGAAGGGATATTCTTTTGTAAAGGTATCTTCATCATGGCCTAAAATCGCTTCTATGGCATGAAAAAAGGATGAATCCTGCAACTGATGATGGGTATAAGACGGTGCAGATTTATGACCAGTAGGTAAAAGAACTACATCAAAGTCCAGGGAATCAGAAAAGGTTTTTATGGTTTGAACTTCACCGGGATTAAGTGGAGATTTTTTCAAAAGAAAGGTAATCATATTCCAGTTCCGAATCGCGGCAAGATGAGAAGAAAGGTTCCCATGAGTAAGTTCCTTAAATGTGGTAAGGATTCTCAAAGGGTACCGGGAGGGGTAATCCATCCAGGTAGAGACACTGATCATGCCGTCCGGTTCCAATCGGCGCCACATGGATTCAAAGGCTTCCAGCGTAAGGGAATAGTGCTCTTCAAGGGCATCGAGTCCGGATGTCCCGCCGAAAGTTCCCAATATAGGAAGCTGGATCAGATCGTACGTTTTTTTTGTGGTTAAAAGGTAAGTATACGCATCAGATATTTCCACGTTGACCAAGGGGGAAGTATAAGGCGTGTTGTCTTGGTAAAATTCGTTTATAGCCAGAAGGATTCCTTCATTGCTTTCACAGGCAGTAATCTCTTTTGGATGATGAAAGAGGGCATGAGAAATCAAATCGCCGGTCCCTGCATGGAGGATAAGGATTTTTTCCGGATTTCTAAGGGTGTAAGGAAGCTTCAGCGTCGACCATTCATAGAGATGGTGGGAATTCTTTGTAGGGAGCTCTGTCAGGGGACCCCTTTGATGGCCGTTGGAAAACAAAACAGGCCGGGAAGGAATGGAATCCCGGTATTGCAGACTCAATCCCGGGGCATACCGCAGTGCAGGGGACTTGACAATTTGTAAGAAACCATAGGGTGTGGGTTTTTTATATACACATTGAGCTTCCGGTAGCCGAAGTGCCGAGCGAATCCCTTTAAATTGGGATGGAAAAGGCTCGGGAAAGGAGAATAAAACCAGAAGGATTGTCAGTAATGTGAATCCTCCTGCGGCATAGAGGAGTTGCCAGGCTCGTTTTTTTGGATATATCAATCCTGCTGCCAGGGGGATTAAGGCCAGAAGGATAGGTATGTGGTGGGGCTCGAAACGGGAAAAGAGAAGGAGGACTAAGATTCCTCCGATTCCCGAACCAGTCATGTTAAAAGCATAAAGCGTACTGATGGATTTTACCCGGACGGTAAAAAGCAAGCCAATGGCCAGCCCACCCAAGAAAAAGGGAAGAAACAGCAGAAGGGCCGTGATGACAAAGCGGAGTATATGTGTTCCGCCGGTGAGCAGAAGGTACGAATCAAAACGGATTAATTCTGTCTGGGAAAGGGGATAGGCAAGTGCCATGGAAAAGGCACAAAGTATCATCAGGAGGGGAATCATGAAAGCCTGATGGTCTGTCAGCCATCTTTTGAACAGCGTTAAAACAGTTCCTCCGGCCCCAAATCCCAGAAGTGCAAGGGATATGATCATGGAGGCAAAATGATCCCATTGGATCAGGGAAAAAGCGTTCATCAAAGCTATCTGGCAAGCGATGATGGCTCCGGAAAGGAGTCCCAGGGCGGTGTTCCTTCGGCAAGATGTACCATTCATCGGGTTTCCCGGGTCAGGGGGACAAAACGGACGGGAAAAAGGGAAGTGGTCCGGACAGATTCTCCTTTCTTTTCAACCAACATCAGACTCTGGATCATGAAAGGAGAACCCACCGGAATGATCATTTTTCCGTCCGGTTTCAACTGTTTGATGAGAGGTGGGGGGATATGTTCTGCTGCAGCGGTGACCACAATCGCATCAAAGGGCGCTTTTGATTCCCAACCGAAATACCCGTCCCCATGACGCACCACCACCTTAGAATATCCGTTTTCCTCTAAATTCGAACGGGCCCTGTCCGCCAATTCCTTTACGATTTCTATGGTAAAGACTGAATCTACAATTTCCGCCAGGACTGCTGCCTGATAACCGGAGCCGGTCCCAATTTCCAAAACACGATATTCGGGTTTAGGATCGATAACCTGTGTCATATAAGCTACAATATAGGGCTGAGAAATCGTCTGTCCGTAACCTATAGGCAAAGGCCTGTCATCGTATGCATGATGTTTCTGTTTATCCGGTACAAAACGGTGTCGTGGGACTTTCTTCATTGCACGTAAAACGGTTTTGTTTTGAATGTCCCTGCTTTCAAGCTGGTACCGGACCATCTCTTCCCGGACTTTATTATAATCCTCTCCGAATAAAAAAATCTGACACATCAAAAAACAAAAAAGAATCCGAATTTTCATGGCGATTCCTTTTGTTTGCATTAGAATTCAACGATTTTTTTAAGAGAATGTCAAGAGAAGATTGAGATTGAGATTAAGATTAAGATTGAGATTGAGATTGAGATTAAGATTGAGATTAAGATTGAGATTAAGATTGAGTCCCGTAAAATATCCCGGTGAACCGCGTCCCTTTTCATGGGGCAGGCAATCCAATCAATCTATTCAATCGAATCAATCGACTTCCGACTGCCGACTGTCGACTGATGACTGTCCACTGCCGACTGTCTACTCTCGACTGAAAAAGTGACGCGTAACGCGTGACAACGGGACCAATCCCCAGTGAAATATCCCGATGAATCGGGACTCATTTCACGGGGCAGGCAATCCAATCAATCTATTCAATCGAATCAATCGACTGCCGACTGTCGACTGTCGACTGCCGACTGTCCACTGTCAACTGCCGACTGTCCACTGTCAACTGCCGATTGCCGACAAAGCATTTTCATAGTTCTCGGTTACCACATCCCAGTTCACAATATTCCAGAAGTTTTTGATGTATTCAGGTCTGCGGTTCTGATAGAGAAGGTAGTATGCATGTTCCCATACATCGATTCCCAAAATGGGAAATCCCTGTTTTTCAGCGACATCCATCAGGGGATTCACCTGATTGGGAGTTGAACTTACAAAAAGGCGGCCGTTAAAATCCACACTCAGCCAGGCCCAGCCACTGCCGAATCGGCTCGCAGCAGTACTTTCAAAGACCTTCTGAAAGGTTTCAAAAGATTCAAAGGTCTTGTCAATCTCTTCTGCAAGTTTTCCCGATGGCTTTTTAGCTCCTTCCTGACTCAAATGTGCCCAGAAAAGCTCATGATTATAAAAACCACCGCTATTATTCAGGACTGCATCGGAATATTGACTGACGTTTCTGAAAATCTCGATCAGACTCTTTTTTTCCAGATCTGTACCGGCGACCGCTGCATTCAGTTTATCTGTATAACCTTTGTGGTGTTTGTTGTAATGAATATCCACTGTTTTGGCATCCATGTAAGGCTCCAGATCGTTCAGGCCAAAGGGAAGGTCAGCCCGCTCATAAGGATATTGCAACTTGATTGCTCCATATTCTGATGTGTTGAACTGTTTGTTGCTTTCCTGTTGACTGCATCCAGCCAGTAAGCCAATCCCCAAAATCAATAGAAAATATTTCTTCATCATTCACTCCATTTTTTTATATTTGTCACATAGACGGACAAAATGTTACGGTTGAACGTCTGAACATTTCAACGTTCAAAATGCGAGAAAACATGAAAATAACCATCATCACAACCGGCGGGACTATCGAAAAAACCTATAACGAACAGGATGGGTCGTTAAAGAATTACAGTTCTATCCTGACAAAAATTCTGGGTTCTCTTCGCCTGCCGGATTTGGAGATCCAGCAAAGGAATATCATCTTCAAAGATTCACTGGATATGACCGATGAGGATCGGGACCTGGTATTGCGGCTGACACGCCTGGAAATGAAAAATGCCGATGCGGTGATCATCCTCCATGGGACCGATACGTTGGAAAACACAGGTGAATTACTCTACCATGAAATAAAAAATCCTCCTTGTCCCATTATTTTCACCGGGGCCATGCGTCCGTATGAATTCAGAGACAGCGATGCTGTACAAAATGTAACGGAGAGCCTAATCGCTGCCAGACTTGTGGAGCCTGGTATCTACGTGGTAATGCATAACCGGATTCTGAAATTCCCCGGGGTTTTTAAAGACAGAACCCGGCGGACATTCGATATAAATTAGGTCAATTCACGTAATTGGTGTTTATATACCACACGGATATGTTTTAAATCTTCGTAGTATAGTTTGGTGGAAAAATCCGGGAAGGTCCATTCAAATGGCCTGAAATTACGCCGGGTGAATTCCAGAGTGGGATCGGCATAAATCCCGTCTTTCAGAGGAATCTTTTGCCGGCCGTATTTTGCAGAGGCCAGAACTACCTTATCGGTATCCAGATAGCCGGGATCCAGGTTGATGCAACGCCGGCTATCCACACTGTACATTTCTTCCACCTGCCGTGTAAGATGCTTTATCTCTGCAAGAGAATCAGGGGTGATCAGAGCTTCAAAACTCAGAATGATACGTGATAAAGGTGACCCCATCTCTTTGTCATAATAGTGGGTATGGCCGAAAGGATAAACCGGACTTGAATAATCCACCGGTGAAAAAATTCGGGCTAAATGAGGTATAAAACCAGTCGGATTGGCCTGTGAGTTATACAAGACTGCTATGATAAGTTTAACCGGTTTAAATGAATAATTATCCATGTTAAAGTATAAATTAAATTTTTTAAATTTAAAT
>JASGMP010000036.1 GCA_030156395.1 Fidelibacterota bacterium | reverse complement strand
GTGAATAAAATGAGCGATTCAGACGCCGTAAATGCCTCATACGCCGCTGTTTATCCCTTTGCCCTTGTATTAATGATTGTGTTTGCCCACCTGATGATAAAAATATGGTAACTTTTAAGAGTTTTGAGTGGAACGTGATGAGTATAGAGTTGGATTTTTGAGTTTAGAGCCTGTTTTTGTGCGTTAACTATCATCCCAGCCCCAATTCATCATTCAATTCATCATTCATCATTCTTAATTCTTAATTCCTTTCAATATCCATTGGGATTTTTTATCTGCCATCTCCACGTATCCGCCGTCATATCCTCCAGTGTTTTTTCCGTTTTCCAATCCAATTCTTTCAGTGCAAGAGAGGGGTCGGCATAACAACGGGCGATATCACCGGGGCGGCGTTTGGTGATCTTGTAGGGAATAGTCTTTCCGCTGGCTTTTTCAAAGGCTTTGATCATTTCAAGGACACTGTATCCCCGGCCGGTGCCCAGATTGTAAGTATATACTCCCGGATCCTGACGGAGTTTTTTTAATGCCTGAAGGTGTCCCCTGGCCAGATCCACCACGTGAATATAATCCCGGACCCCCGTTCCGTCCGGTGTGGGATAGTCGTTACCGAATACCTGCAATTCTTTCAGTTTTCCTACAGCCACCTGGGCAATGTAGGGCATCAGGTTGTTGGGAATTCCCTTCGGATCTTCACCTATCAGACCGCTTGGATGGGCTCCAACAGGATTAAAATACCGCAGTAGAACAATTCGCCAGGACGGATCGGAAATCTGCACATCCCTGAGTATCTCCTCTATCATTAGTTTGGTGCGACCATAAGGATTGGTAGCCTGTAGCGGAAAATCCTCACGGATCGGGACTTGTGCCGGATCTCCATAGACTGTGGCGGAAGAACTGAAAACGATGGATTTTACCCTGTGTTCCATCATCACCTGGCATAAGGTGAGGGTTCCATGAATGTTGTTTTCATAATAGAGAAGAGGTTTTTCCACGGATTCACCCACAGCCTTGAGTCCGGCAAAATGAATGACACTTTCGATGGCGTGTGTTTGAAAGACTTTTAATAAAGCCTCTTTATCCCGCAAATCCACAGGATAAAAGACCAGTTTTTTACCGGCAATTTTTTCCACCCGGGAAAGGGATTTCCGTTTGCTGTTTGAAAGATTATCCACCACAACCACATCATAGCCGTTGTTAAGAAGCTCAACACAGGTATGGCTTCCAATATATCCGGCGCCGCCGGTGACAAGTACTTGCATGGATTGATCCTACAATTTGATGAATTTCACGGTTTGTCCCCCGGTCCGGCCAAAATAAATGCCTGAAGGCCACCGGTTCAGGGGTATATAAAATGTTAGGCTGTCCTGAAAAGAGTGAAGGGTTGTTTCCCAGATTTTCCGTCCTGTCAGGTCAAAAACAGTCAGGGACTGTGAGGGTTTCGTTCTGGGTGAGAGAATCGTGATGCTTAGGGATGCAGGATTGGGAAAGGCTTTCAGGACAAAGGGCTCAAGGGATCCTTGATATAAATCGGTCACAATTTTTCCGAAATCAGGAATTCCCCAACCAGTATGGTTATTTTTGGGGTGTTCGGCATATTTCTGAAGCACATAAAGCATATCATGGACATCCCAATCCGGCCGAAGCTGCTTGATCAGGGCAATGCCGCTGGTGATGAGAGGAGTTGCATAAGATGTCCCGGTGCCGTAGGAAATCTCTCCTGAAGGCAAAACTTTATAAACTCCTTCAGCGAGGGCTGCCACATCGGGTTTGGTCCGGCCGTCTGCCGTGGGTCCCCGGCCGCTGAATGTCGAAACCTGTCCCTCTGTATCCACACCGCCCACGGTAATTACCAGAGGAGAATCTCCGGGACTCCAGAGGGATGTGGGACCGGGACCTTCATTGCCGGCGGCAGTGACCACAATCATTCCCCGGGATGCAGCCCAGTTGCAGATCCGGGCGACGATGGTTGTATTGCCATCCAGTGCGGACAAGGGATAATCCGGATAGGGATCATCAAACTCAAGATACGCCAGGGATGAGGTGGCAATGTCCACATCCAGTGAATCAAACCACTCGATGGCCGCGGCAAAATAATCCTCCTCGACAGGTATTTCAGTCGGGATGACCTCGGTTTTGGCCAATACAAATTCCGCATCGAAAGCGCCTCCTATTAGTTCACCAGGAGCGTATGCACCGATAACGGACCACACACCGGTTCCGTGGGTTTGAGTGGCACCCGATTCTCCATCTTCTGCTTCATCTTCCGTATGGTCATCCCCATGGATAAAATCCCGTTCGGCAATTAATCGCCCTTCATCCCGGATTTTTTCGAAGATGGGCAGGGAGGATCTGAAACCTGTATCAAGAATGCCGATCCGGACTCCTGATCCTGTGATTCCCAAATTTTGGGCGGATATGAATCCAAGTCCCGTCAGCTGGTCAAAGGCATATCCAAAGAAGGGATCCACAGTGACACTCTTTTTTGACAACGCCCATGATGCCGTTTTTGGAGGATTTGGAACATAAAGACGGCGTAAGGGTTCCGTGTGATAGATCCCAGGGAGTTCCACGAGATCATCCGGACCAATACCCTGGTTCAGTTCAAGACTAATGGCATGGAGGGCTCTGGATTTATATCGGATTTTTGCATATTTCCTCAGGTGTGTTATACCGTCTTCAAGAGGGTAATCCGGTTCATAAAAGACCCATACGCAGAGGGGGGATTCTCCGGCAGCTAAATTGGCAAACCCGAGGATTAGAAGGATGAAACCGCCCTGTAGTATCCGTTTGAACATGCAAAAGTTTACTTACTTATGGACATGGAATCCATGAAATTCTTGTGGCTGAGTAAGCTGAGTCATTTGAAAAGAGTCTTGTGTGAAAAAATGGACAGATCAATTTTTCTATTTGCATTTTATGATTAAAATATTTAAATGTAGTTATAATATGTTGGAAAGTATATGCTGCAGATTGTAAATTATACACTGAAAGAAATAGTAAATTAATGCAGGTGATATGGAATATTTTGAGATTGTAAATCTAAAAAAAGAACCTTTCTCCATAACACCGGATCCTTATTATTTTTACGAATCAAAAATTCACAAAGAGTGCCTGAATCTTCTGGAAATTGCGGTCCGTACCCGTCGCGGTCTGAGTGTGGTAATCGGAGGTATCGGGACCGGCAAAACGACCCTGAGCCGCATTTTACTGCGCCGCTTTTATAAATACGATCCCCGTTTTGAATTTTATCTGATCCTGGATCCTTCCTGGAATTCGGAACTGGATTTTTTGAGGTACCTGATCGATCTCTTCGATATTCCTGAAAAGGGGGATTCCATTGTTGTCTGCAAGGATATTATTGAAAATTACCTCTATGAAAAAGGAGTGGAAGAGAAGAAGGTCCTTGTTTTGGTGATAGATGAGGGACAAAAAATATCTTCGGAGAACCTGGAACTCATTAGGACCCTTTTAAATTATGAAACCAATCAATATAAGTTGATTCAGGTAATCTTTTTTGCCCAACCTGAATTTCGCGATATACTTCAGAAGCATCCCAATTTTGCAGACCGGGTTTCCATGGGATATACCCTGAAACCTTTGAGCCGTGATGATGCCATTGCCATGATTGAACACCGCCTGAAAATAGCCGGTGCCACCGGGGGAATCAAATTTTTCACCGATGGTGCCCTGGAACTGATTTACCTGAATTCTCAGGGTTATCCCCGTAAAATGATCACACTGTGCCATGACTGCCTGATTGAAATGATCCGGCAGGAGAAACAGATGGTGGACGCAGATATTGTGATTAGCCTTTTAAAAGGAAACAGGTTTTTCCATGTCGGAGCATCATCCGAAAGATTGTAACAGTGCCACAAAAAAACTCCTCGAAATACTCCGTAAAGAAGTAAACGAAGATGATTCACCGGGGAGAGACAATGATTTTGATCCCGGAGTTGTAAAGAAAAAGAAGGAGGTCAAATCTCAGCAACTGAGTCTATTTCCCAATTTGGAGACGGAGTTTGAACCGGAAAAATAAACACCGGATCGCCGGATTGTTCCTACTTTCACCCTGTCACACCCGTTGAAAAACATCATCAAAAGAAAAGGAGGATGATTGATATATCGGGTGAATCATTTTTTTTTAAACAGTCTTCAAGACGACGGAAGATTCTTGAATTACAAAATAAATAAGGATAAGTTAATTCGTAATTTTTCTTTACTCAGGATGAGTTTAGAGAAATGGAACAGAAATCCTTTTTTTCAGTGGATTTTTCTTACATTCCACTGATTTTTCCGTATTCTGCCAAAGATTGATCCGAAAAAAGGCAGAATATCCAGAAAAAACTCAATCTATAAAGGAGCCCTGCATCATCCATGCCGGACCGTGACGATAAAAACCGGGACAATGCCACAAACAAACTCCTGAACATCCTCCGGGCGGAATCCTCTGAGACCGGAAAGGGAGATAAAGTGCCTCATTCGACGGATAAGCCATCCGGTGAAGATAGTCTTGACTCAAAGAAGCTGACGGCACTTTTTGATCAGGCGACTTCCCGGAAAAAAGGGAAACCGGGAAAAGAAAATGAACCGGAATTGAAAAAAGACGAAGGAAAATCTGAAGAAAAAAGTGCTCCTGAAGATTTAAGTCGGTTTATGAATCCGGAAAAGATCAAAGTGAATGAAGCCGAAGAAGATAAATCCCGGGAAGAAAAGCCTCAAAAGGAAGGAAAAGAAAACATTGTTAAAAAAGGGCATGAAAAAGTCCGGACGGAAGAAACACCTAAAATCAGTCTGAAAATTGATAAAAAAGAGACCCAAAAACCTGAACCCAAACCGGATAAACAGACAGAGACCCCTAAGGAAAAAGAAGAAGCTGCTGCTTCAAAGGTATTACTTTCCAATACAGAAGAGTCATTGGACCGGGTGGGTCCTTTTGTGGAATTTAGAACCCGCTTTGAACACCGGGAAACAGCCCCTCCGGAAGAAGCTTTATCTGAAGATCAGGAAAAGGCATCAGAAGAAAGTGAATCCCTGCTGACTTTTTTGGATAAGCAACCCCGTGAAAGCACTGAAAAGCAGAAAGAACCTGCTACAGGAATTGGTTTTAAAGGTGAGAAACCCTCCCGTGACGGAAAGTCCATTTTTGATATTTTGGATGAATATATTGCCACAAAAAATAATGATGTGGTTTTACCAATCAAAGAAACGGAAGAGCTTTCCCTCGAGACCCCTTCTCAGATTCCGCCATTTGAACCTGCCGGTGATGAAAAGAAGAAAGATGAAAAAGTTCAGGAACCTGAAACTCCGGTGGATAAATCCCTGATTATGGAGGAAGAAAAGGAAAAACAGCCTAAATCCGCGATGCAGAAAATCCTTTATGATGATTTTGAACATGAAAAAAGAGGTTTTGATGATATTCTGGAGAAAGAAGAGGATGAAGACCGGGTGTTTGATGAAAAATTCAATTCGGTATCACCGGCAGTAAAACTGAAAATTTCAGAAATTTCCGACTGGCTGAACAACAAACGGAATATAGTGGTTATTGAAACAGATGAATCCTCTGCCCGCTACCTGCAGGCTGTTCCGGAAGTAAACAAAATCAAGATTACCAACTGGGGCATTTTGAATTACTGGAATTTTCCGGAGGATGCCACAGATGAAGATAAACATAAATTCGCCCTAAGGTCTATTTCCCGGCAGATCAAGCATAAAAAGAGTTTTCTGACCTATTTTACCCATTCCCGGAACTATATATCCCGGATTCAGAATTTTCAGAAATTAAATAAAAAAGAGACTCAGGAAGCCCTGAAATGGGCGGTATCCAAGAATTTGCCGTTTCCTGATAAAGCCATTGAATATGATATAAAACAAGTATCATCGGATAGTGTGGATGAAAAGAGTTTTCTCACCCTCATTGCCCCGCATAACCTGGTAGCTCAGCAGGAAAAGTATTTTCAGGATGTGGGTATGAATATCCGCCAGATCACCACGGTACCTTATCTGGCTTCCAAAGCGTTTAGGCTGAATTATCCCGATTATTTTAAAGAGACTGCCATCATCTTCTATATGGGGGAAAGTTACAGCAATCTCATTTTTATCAAAAATCATGAATTTCACTACGAACGGGAATTCAGTATCGGCCGGAAGGATCTCCTCGAGGCTTTAAACCAAGAAGTAAACACCCTGAACGGTCCGCGAAAATTATCCCCTTCCGATGCCCTTCTGCTTTTGGATACATACGGATTTCAGCATAAAACGGGAAGGACCATTAAAAGTCTGGGAATTGATTATTCCCGCTACTCCATCATGATTCGTCCCATTGCGGAACGCATCATTATGGAAATCAGCCGTTCCATCGATTACTACCGGAAGACCTTTTCTCTCCTCGCCGACGGAGATGTTTTTCTGGTGGGGACGGGAGCTGTCATTCCGGGCATTGCCCGATTTATTGAAGACCAACTGGGCCGCCGGACTAGTGTGTTGAATCCCATGCGGGCGGATATTTTTGCCTACAAATCAAAAGAATCGGAAATCCCGGAGAAATTGTTGCCCTGTTACACTCTCCATCTGGCTGCTGCTTATCCGGATAAAGACCTTAACGTGATTACCAAAGCCACCCGCAACCGGGAAATTTTTATTGCCGGAACCAAACTGACCCATCTGATTTTAGCCGTATTCCTGATTTTTGCCGGTATCCGCACCTATGATATGCTGGGAAAACGGGATCAGGTGGAGGCTGATTACCGGCGGACCCGCACACGGTGGCAGAATATTTCGGATGTATCCACCACATTTATGTCCATGAGTGAAAAAGAACAAACACTCACCCAGATTTTAAATCAGATCCGGATGGATCAGTATTCCACCGATAGGGCCCTAACCTTCCTCAAAATGATATCCAACTTGACTCCGGCTGGTATCCATCTGATCGATTTTCAGTTGAATAAACCCGTGGATGATTCAAATAAGGATAAATCTGACTTTATCTTGAAGGGATACATCACCCGGAATCCTTCGGTAGCCGATATTTATCTGAACAACTATCTGGCAAAATTCAGGGATACGGGATTTTTTGAATCGATTGAACTTTCTACCGACGATGAAAGGACGGAAACCGTAACACGGAGGTCTTTCACAATTAAAGGGGTTTTGAAGAAATTATGAACCAGCAACGTATGGGAATGATCTATATCGGGATTCTGGTTGTCGTTATCTTTGGATGGCTTCTCTTCTTTTACCTTCCGGTGAATCGTGAAATCCAAACCATGAACCAGGAAATGAGTTCCCTGGAACAGCGCATTGCCCAGGTAGGATCCATAGAACGGAACCGGGCACAGATCGAACAACGGATAAAAACTCTGGAAAACGACCTGATGCAGCTTTTTGAATCTGTTAACAGTGATAATGGCATTGAAAACACGGTGGAAATGATCAATAAGCTGGCAAAGCGCCATGAATTGGATCTGGAATATGTGAATCCATCGCCCGTTGACCAGTTTTCTGTGCCGGGTGAGGAACAAAAAAAATATTTTGGCAAATCACTTCATTCATATCCTATTGACATGTTTCTGAATGGGAAATTCATCCCTGCCGGCAAATTTCTGGAAGAATTATCCGCCACCAACGAACCTATCCATATTCAGTCCATTCACCTGTTGACGGATACGCAGCTTCCTGATAAATTGCATATTGAGATAAAATTGCTGGCTTATACAGCAAAGGAATAAGATGGCACTTCAGAAACGGGAAAAAATCCTCTTGAGTCTGGCCGGCATCGCTGTCCTGATTTTTGCTGCCACCAAGGTGATTCCCATGCTTTCCAAAGATAAACCGGCTGCAGCAACGGCATCCACCACTGTTGCACAACAGGTTACGGCAACTCTTCCGGCTCAGTCTGTTGCAGCTTCGGTTAAACGTGTGCCCCTGAAATCCTATTCTACCCGCACCGCCTGGAATCTGGAGTGGAAAAACGATCCCTTTGTTTACTCGGAAAAACCTGAGGAAGAAACAGCCATCGGGGAGGTTAAAGAAATACCTGAAGAAACCAGCCATCATTTTGAACTGAACGGAATTTCGTGGCTGAATAACAAGCCGACAGTGCTAATCAACGATCAAATATTGAAGCCGGGAGACACAATTGAAGGGTATACCCTTTCTGTGGTGAAGCCGGAATATGTGATCCTTATAAAAAACGGGGAAAGAATCCGCCTGACCTTTTCAGAAGGCGCCTTTGTCCCCGGCAGAATTTTCCGCTAAGGGGATTGATTTTTAAATCTGTTCCCCTCACCGGCAACTGTGAAAAAGATAAAGATAAAAACGGAGATCCGGATGCTTCGTAAACATATTATTTTCTTATGCCTGCTTATCATATCGGTCGGCAATGTGCTTCTGGCTGATAATACCATCAGGGATATTATTTATCACCGGTATGAGAACCAGGCTGAAATTGAAATGGTTTTTGAGAATGATAAAATCGAATATGATGTCTACGGGACCTATTCACCGCCTCAGATCACCATAGATATCCGGAATTGTGAAAATATTTTTCAGGGGAAAAAGGAGTATGTGAACTATTCACCCCTTTATCTCTACCGGATTCTCAACCGATATAAAATGAATGATCAGTTTAAGGTGATTTTTGATTTTTCTTACCTGCCCAAGTATTCTGTCTACCAAAATGGGAAATCCCTGTTTTTAACTTGGGAACTGGATGATGACGGTCAGGCTGAACCGGTGGAAAATGAGTATTATTCACCTTACAAAGCGGGATTAAACAACCGGGTATCTTTGCAGTTTTCCAATGCACCCTTGTCCAAGGTTCTCCGGCTCTTTGCCATTCAAAACAACCTGAACCTGGTGAGTTCCAACGATGTGGAAGGGATTGTCACCCTGACCTTAACGGATGTAAAGGTCCACAATGCGCTGGATGCTATTCTCCGGGTGAACGGGTACAATTGGTTCCAGAACGATGATGTCATCATTATCAAGGAAAAAGACGAAGAGATGACGGGGGAGACCATTACCCAGGTGTATCGCCTGACCTACGTAGATGGTCAGTCTGTTGCCAATGCCTTGGAAAATGTGTTGACGGATAAGGGAGAAGTTGCCGTGTTTTCACCATCTATCAAGGGTGGACAAGCCATGGGGCAGAGTGGAACCGGTACGGGGACCGGCACGACCGGCGGAACCGTCGGCGGATTTGGATCTACCGGGTTTATGGGTAGCTCCATGGGTATGGGCGCGATTGGCGGAATCGGTGCTACCGGCGCCTCCGGTGACATGGGCAGTATGGGTATGATGGGCATGATGAGCCTGATGCCTGGCTATGATATGATCCTGGTAACGGATGTCAGTGCCAATTTTGAAACCATTGATAAGATAATCCGTCAGCTGGATGTGGAAATCCCCCAGATCAATATTTCCGTCAAATTTGTGGAAACCAAGCTGGATGCCTCCGAGGATATGGGGATTAACTGGACGGCCCGTGCCAGTTTGCAGGGCGGTCCCGGAAATTCGGGTCAGGGCTTTACCCTGGGGAACTGGCAGGATATGGC
This sequence comes from Fidelibacterota bacterium, assembly GCA_030156395.1. Lineage (GTDB taxonomy): Bacteria > Fidelibacterota > Fidelibacteria > Fidelibacterales > Fidelibacteraceae > Fidelibacter. The sequence goes on along the minus strand of JASGMP010000036.1, from coordinate 7,873 downwards.
CATTGCTACCCTGACAGCCACCCAGTTTTCCGCCGTTTTTGACTTACTGAAATCCTCTACTTCGTCAAAAATTACCCAGCAGCCCCAAACCACCACCTTTGATAACCAGATGGCTACCATCAATGTGGGCACAACTTATCCCATCACCGTAACCCAGCCGGCAACCCAATACGGACCGGCAACCACTACTTATGAAGAGCAGGAAGTGAATATTGTCCTCATGGTCACTCCCCGTATCAACGAAAATGATTACATTTCATTGGCAGTCAATGCCCAGGTGGAAGCAGTCACAGGTTTCGGCGGACCTGATTCGGATCGGCCCATTGTCTCCAAGCGGACAGCCAATACCAATGTCCGGGTAAAAGACAAAGAGACACTTCTCATGGGCGGACTCATTTTGGAGCAGGACATTGAAACTATTAAAAAGGTTCCTTTCTTTAGCAAAATTCCATTAATTAAGCATCTTTTTATTCATAAAAGTATTGAACCTCAACGCAGTGAACTCATGATTTTTATCACTCCCACCATTATTAAATGATCTTCAGGAGATAGTTGATGGCGACGGAAATCTACACACTCTTAAAATTTGCAGTCGATAACGGCGCATCGGACCTTCACCTCTGTGTAGGTTCGCCCCCCATTGTCCGGGTGGACGGCGATATGCTCCGGACCAATCTGGATCCTATGGACAGTACCACGATTCATTCCCTTGTCTACGATGTAATGAGTGATGAACAACGAAAGCTTTTTGAAACTCACTGGGAAATCGATTTTTCCCGGGAATTTAAGGGCATCGGCCGGTTTAGGGTGAATGTCTATAAAGATATCAACGGCGAAGCGGCTGTTTTTCGGATGGTCCCTACAAAAGTTTTCAGCTTTAAAGAACTGGGACTTCCGGACATCCTTATGAATATTGCATCCCAGGATAAAGGACTGGTACTGGTCACCGGTCCCACAGGAAGTGGAAAATCTACAACCCTGGCGACGATTATTGACTATATCAATAAAAAATTTAAAAAACATATTATCACGATTGAAGATCCCGTGGAGTTTGTCCATGTGTCCGATGAATCCCTGGTGAATCAGCGGGAAGTGGGTTTCAACACCAAATCCTTTTCGGCAGCTTTGAGGAGTGCCCTCCGTGAAGATCCCGATGTGATTTTGGTAGGGGAGATGCGGGATCTGGAAACCACCAGTCTGGCCATCACGGCGGCAGAAACAGGCCACCTGGTGTTTGGAACACTTCACACCAATAACGCGGCAAAGACCATCGACCGGGTCATCGATCAGTATCCGGCCACACAGCAGGCACAAATCCGCTCCATGTTATCGGAATCCCTTTTGGCCGTTGTCTCACAGGTTTTACTGAAACATGCCTCCGGCCGGGGTCGGGTAGCTGCCTTTGAGATTATGATCGGAACCAGCGGAATCCGGAATCTGATCCGGGAAAGCAAGGTGTTTCAGATTCCTTCGGCCATTCAAACCGGCTCTAATGTGGGGATGGTGTCTCTCGACCAGTCCCTCGTCCGGCTGGTGGAAGCCGGTAAAATCGATACCAATATCGCCATCCAGAGCGCGACCAATCCCGGCTATGTTAAGAAAAATCTGGGCTTAGAATAAGATGTATTCTATTGAAGATTTTCTGAACGTGATGATCCAGGCAAAAGCCTCGGATCTTTACCTGACCATCGGTGCTTATCCCATGCTCCGCATCGAAGGGAAATTAATCCCCCTGGAAAAAGAAAAAATCGATATGGATGCTCTGAAAACTCTGATGAAGGAAATGCTGTCCGAAAAAGATATCCAGAAAGTTCAGAATCAAAAAGAACTGGATTTTATTGTCAGTAAACCGGGCATAGGCCGATTCAGGGGGAATGCCTTCTATCAGCGGAATTCCATCGGCTTCGTCCTCCGGAGGATTGTGACCCAGATACCCACCCTGGATGAACTGATGATGCCGGCGGTGTTGAAAGATTTGATCATGCGGAAAAAAGGACTTATCCTCGTGGTAGGTGCCACCGGTTCAGGGAAAAGCACCACCTTGGCGGCGATGGTCGATTACCGCAACAGCCAGACGACCGGACATATCCTCACGGTGGAAGATCCCATTGAATTTATCCATAACCATAAAAAAAGCATTGTCAATCAGCGGGAGGTGGGGATTGATACACCTGATTTCAGTTCCGCTTTAAAATATGCCCTCCGCCAGTCACCGGATCTGATTCTTATCGGTGAGATCCGGGACCGTGAAACCATGAGTGCCGCCCTGAATTTTTCGGAAACCGGTCACTTGGTGCTGGGAACCCTTCATGCCAATAACGCCTACCAGACCCTGGAGCGGATTATGGGTTTTTATACCCCCGAATATCACGATATGATTCGCTTGCAGATGAGTTTGAATCTACAGGCAATCATCGGGCAAAGGCTGGTACCTACGGTGAAAGGCACAAGAACAGCTGTCATGGAACTCTTATTGGATTCCGCCCGGGTCCGGGATCTCATCCACAACGGTGAAATCGAAATGATTCGTTCTACCATTGAAGCCAGCACCCATGAAGGAATGATGACCTTTGATCAAAACCTGTATCAAAAACACATGGACGGCCTTATTTCCATGGAGGATGCCATCCGTTTTGCAGATCGGCCCAATGATCTGAGACTGAAAATCAGACTCAACAGCCAGACGAACGACACGGATGAAAAAAAGATTGGAATCACCCAATAGATAAATGGATTGTACGGTTAAATCATGGTATCCGGAGTTTCAATAAAACATGTCCTTTTTCTTGCTGACGATAGGCTGAAATTCAGTGCACTCGCCGATGCGTTCCGTAAAAAAAATATCACCGTCAAAACCCTCAATGATACTTCGGCGAAATCTTCTTTTGTCGAACCCGCACCGGATCTTGTCCTCTTTGACCTATCCCACGAAAAAACCGCTTTAAAAAACCGGGATACATGCCCGGCCTGTTTTATTCCCATTGCACATACCCCGGATGATGTAGACGCATTTCAAAACACCTGGCCTTTTTATATCATCTGGTCCGTTGACGGAGATCATCCGGATATTCTGATGCACCGCCTGATGAGTTTTACCCGCCTGTCCCGTGGGATCCTTCCATCCTCAGAAAAGATGACGGATGGAGATACGGCCCTGATAAAACTGAGTATCCTGAATGATCTGCTTCTCTCCCTGGATGACCACCTGCGCCTCTCCGATGCCCTGTCTGTTGCAGCGAAATATTTTGACCGGGTGATCCATTATGATCTGCTCTTTTTCTATTCCCTGTGGAGCGACAATATTGTACTGCTTTCCGGTGAAGGTGTATCTCCCCGACTGAAAGATGCCATCCATATCCTTTCGGAAACTTTCCTGGAGGAAAAAAATCCAGAAATGACCCGCATGATCCCGGATTTCCGCTACAGTAACTCCGATAACCCGGTCCGGGATGAACGAATCCGGGATTCCCTTCTGTTTCCCTTTCCATCATCGGGACGATTTTCGGGAATTATTGGTTTTCTAAGCTACAAAAACGATGTTTACAAGGAAAGCGATCGTGTCTTTTTTGAGGATCTGACCCGGCAGATTGAAACCATTCTCAATCACCTTGAAAATATTGTCCGGAAAAAACAGGAACAACAAATCCTAACGGTTTTTGACCAGATCAATGATGCGGTTGCTATTATCGACCTGCAAAAAGAATCGGCCTATGTGAATCACTATTTTCAGAATCTCATGGGGAAATATCAGAAAATTATCCCTTATGAAGAATTAATCCATTTTTTCCCCCAGGATTGGGACAAAGTTCAGAAAACCTGCATCGAGGATAAGAAAATTTATCGCCATAAAGTTTTTCTCGGTGAAAACAAGGCGGATCGCCTGGTGTTTGACACGGTGACGGACCGTTTTCAGAATTTGCCTTTTATTGAGAACGGATTGATCCTGGTGGCTCGGAATATTACGGACAATCAACGGGTTGAAGATATGAAAGCCGACCTGATTTCCAATGTATCCCATGAGTTGAAAACACCCGTTGCCATTGTCAAGGAGTATGTATCCCTTATGGCAGATGGCATCGGAGGGACCTTGTCACCAGATCATCAGGAATTCGTTTTCATTATAGCCAAAAACCTGGAACGGCTGGAAAGACTCATCAACAACGTTTTTGATGTGATGAAAACAGACAAAACCCGGCGGAAACAGCAAATTACTGATGTGTATATCCCCGATCTGATCCGGGAAGTAGTGGATTTATTCAAGGTGCGCTATGCCTCAAAGAATATGACACTCACAACGAAGGTCAAGAAAGATTTGCCCACTATCCCTACAGACCGCGATGCACTGATGCAAATTCTGGTAAATTTTGTGGAAAATGCCTATAAATATTCCGATGAAAATTCAGAAGTGATTATATTTGCAGATATCCGGAAGGATGGGGACCTTTACATGTATGTCAAAGATCACGGCCGGGGCATCGCCAAAAAAGACCAGGACAAAATTTTTCAACGGTTTTTCCGCACGGGTTTGGATTTGGAACGTCTTCCCGGTGCCGGACTGGGACTCAGTATCACCAAGGATATCGTGGAACAGATGGGCGGTGAGATCTGGTTTGAAAGTGAATTGAACAAAGGCACGACTTTTTATGTGACCATACCGGGGTTATTGAATGAAAAATGAAGAATGATGAATGATGAATTGAGAATTGAGAATGATGAATGATAAATTGAGAATTGAGAATGAAGAATGATGAATGATGAATGATGAATGAGCCCTGGAGTGCAGTTCAGGGTTTTGAAGAGAAGGGTAGAAGGTTATGATGGAATACACAATACTGATCATTGAAGATGAGCCGGATATGTTGCGGGCGATCAAGCTCAGGCTGGAATCCATCGGGTTTAGGGTGGAAACGGCTTCAGACGGACTTGAAGGGCTGCAAAAGGTAAAATCCCTTAACCCGGATTTGGTCCTTTTGGATATTATGCTGCCCAAGATGGATGGTTTCAAGGTCTGCAATATGATCAAATTCGACAAGAAGTATAAAAACATTCCCGTGATCATCCTTTCCGCCAAGAGCGCCCAGAAAGATTTCCATACCGCCAAAACCGTAGGAGCCGATGCCTACCTTACAAAACCCTTTACCACGGCGGATATGCTGAAAAAAATCAAGGAGTTACTGCCGAAATGAACATTGCCTGGATGGGACTGCTTTTATCCGCCTTGGGTGGTCTGGCTCTGGGGAGTTTTGCCAATGTGCTGATATATCGGGTACCCCGGGAGATATCCATTGTCAAACCCCGGTCCACCTGCGTTTCCTGTGGGTATCAAATTCCCTGGTACGACAATATTCCCATCCTGAGCTACCTGATCCTGGGTGGCAAATGCCGTCACTGCAAATCAGCCATCAGCCTGCGCTATCCCCTGGTGGAATTCCTCACCGCTTTTTTGTTCATGGCCGTCTACTGGAAATTCGGCCCATCCCTTGAAGCCGTCTGGTATATGTCCTTCATGTTCATCCTGATTATAACTGCTTTTGTGGATCTGGATCATCTCGTTATTCCCCAGTCTTTTATCACCGCCGGTATGATTCTGGCCATTTCCGGCCTCTTTGCCTTTTGGGATGACCGGTGGATTTCATCCCTTATCGGGGCGGCGATGATATCCGGCTTTCTTTTTCTGGCAGGAATCCTGGGAAAGGTTCTTTTTAAAAAAGAGAGTATGGGGTCCGGGGATGTCTTGCTGGGTATTGTGATTGGTCTCTTTCTGGGATGGAAGCTCTCCCTGATGATGCTTTTCCTGACCTTTTTCTCTGCTGCCGTGATTCTGCTGATCCTCATGGCTTTGAAACGGGTCCGGACCGGTGTGCAGGTGCCTTTCGGTCCCTTTATGGCCATTGGCGCTATTCTGTCCCTCTTTTTTGGACACTTTTTAATTGAAATGTATATGACCTATGTTTGGATTTAATCAGGAGTAAAACACATGCCAGCCATCAAAATGAAAAAACCCCTGGGACAACTTTTGTTGGATAACCGGAGAATTACTCAGGAGCAGTTGAATGAAGCCCTGAGATATCAGAGTGAAAACGGTGTATACTTTGGAAAAGCCCTCATCGAGCTGGGATATATCAGCGATCTGGATCTGACCCAGTTTCTGGCGGAACAGATGGATATTCCCTTTGTCAAACTGGACGATTTAACCATTGATAAAGAGATTATCCGTTTGGTCCCGGAAGAAATGGCCCGGAAATACCAGGTTGTGCCCCTTTTTAAAATCGGAGATCAGCTCAGCATTGCCACCGCCGACCCCCTGAACGTGGAAAACATCGATGCCGTTAGCAAACATACGGGAATGGATCTGGATCTGGTTTTGGCCACCGAAGCGGATATAGAATATGCGGTGGAAGTCTATTACGGCAAGTCCAAAAAGATGGAAGGACTTTCCGAAGAAAATATTGTATATGAATTTGAAGAGATCGAGCGTCAGCGCCAGGAAGCCCAGGATGAGGAAAATGTCGGCAATTCCAAGGTCATCGAAGCGGTAAACACCATGCTTGTCCAGGCGATTGACATGGGCGTGAGTGATATCCACTTTGAACCCCGGGAGAAAGACGTGCGGATCCGTTTCCGGGTGGACGGGACCCTCTTTGAGAATTATACCCTGCCCAAAACCTTCCAGGCATCGGTGGCTTCCCGTCTGAAAGTCATGTGTAATATGGATATCTCGGAAAACCGGAAACCCCAGGACGGCCGGATCCGCTTTAAAAAAGATAATAAACGGGTGAGTCTTCGTGTATCCACCTATCCCACCTATTTCGGCGAAAAAATCGTGATGCGGCTTCTGGATAAGGAAAGAAATCAGATAGATCTGAAGGATATGGGATTCAGCCGTGAAATGCTTCAACAGTGGCTGGAACTGATTCACCTGCCCAACGGGATTATCCTGGTAACGGGTCCAACGGGGAGTGGTAAAACAACCACCCTCTATTCCACACTGACTACCCTGAATACGGTTTCCAAGAACATTATAACGGTGGAAGACCCCATTGAATACGAACTTGATAACATCAACCAGGGACAAGTCAATCCGAAAATCGGGGTCACTTTTTCTTCTTCCTTGCGGACTATTCTCCGACAAGACCCGGACATTATTATGATTGGTGAGCTTCGGGACCAGGAAACGGTGGAGCTAGCGATCCGTTCCGCCCTGACAGGTCATTTGGTGCTAAGCACCCTCCATACCAACGACGCCCCCTCAGCCGTAACCCGGCTTGTTGATATGGGGGTGGAACCTTATTTGATTGCACCTACCATCCGGGCGGTATTGGCCCAGCGACTGGTACGGAAACTGTGTCCGCACTGTAAGGAACCTTTTGTACCGCCGAAAAATATCTTTGAGCGCCTGAACCTGGATCCGGACAAAGAGTATAACTTTTATAAACCTGTGGGATGTATTCAGTGCCGCAATACAGGCTATCTGGGCCGTTTGGGACTCTTTGAACTTTTAACCAACGATGAAAAACTCTCGGAAATGATTGTCAATGGAGCTCCTCTGGATCAATTGCGGAACTATGCCGTTAAAAAAGGGATGGTGCGACTGATGCAGCAGGGAATTAAACTGGCAACGGAAGGAATTGTATCTATTGAAGAAGTCCTTGAAATTACATCCATGGTCTGATTTCCGGGGATTCACCCTTATGGAGATCGTGCTGGTGATTATTCTTTTGGGGATTTTGGCGGCAGTGGCTGTTCCCCGTTTCTTTGATACCAGCAATACGGGAAAGCAGGAAGCGGAGGAAACCATCGTAGCCCTGGTGAGGGCCGGGATCGCGAGCCATTACAACCGGGCTGTTACCCGGGGCACCACGCCTCTGTATCC
>JASGMP010000123.1 GCA_030156395.1 Fidelibacterota bacterium | reverse complement strand
TGTGGCCTCCACGCAGACCACATCCACCGCTTCAAGCGCCAGTCCGTAATCCTCCGGCTCCGGGTTGAAACAGGCGGTGATGAGAAAGGGGAGAAGAAGAAGCAACAATGCCGGATATCTGCTCCCTGATGTAAAATGTGTGAGATTAGGCATGAAAAGTCCCTGTATACTGCTTTATGTGCAATTTAGATGAGAATAGTGTGGGAAGCAATGGGGAGAATTCTGAATGAAGAATTAAGAATTAAGAATTAAGAATGAAGAATGATGAATTGAATGATGAATGAAGAATGGGGGCCGGTTTCGTCAATTGATGTATAAACTCTTTGTGAAATATAATTGAACCATGGAATCCATAAAATATATCTCAAATTTGTTAAATTTAGCTTGACATTACCCCCCCCCCTTATATATATTACAGACAAACAGTATACAACAGGGGTAATTCATGAATAATAAGCAAACATATAATAGTCCCATTATAAAGATTATATTGTTTATGCTGTTGATTTCAGCTTATTCTTATGCAGACCCGGATTTTCATTTACTCATGACCATCCGGGGAGAATCCCCCGGTGATGCTTTCAGTACGGTTGTCGGATTGGGAGATTTCAATCAGGATGGATACGACGATTTTGCAGTGGGTGGTTACAAAGGAAATTATGTTAATATCTATTACGGTAGCAGCAGCCCCGATACCATTGCGATTCTGAAACTAACCGGAGAGGAGTATTTCGGTTGGGCTCTTGCATCCGGTGATTTTAACGGGGACGGCGTTCCGGATCTGATCGTGGGCGCATGCAATGCGAATGTTGCATTTGGACAGGTATCAATCTTTTTTGGTGGTGAGGGTTTTACAGGTACCCCGGATATAGTAATTGACGGAACTCGTTATTGGGGTTTTTTCGGTTGGGATGTCGCCAATGCGGGAGATATAAACGGAGATGGGTATGAAGATTTTATTATTAGTTCACATGCGACATGGGAAACAACCGGTTATGTCTATATATACTTTGGCGGTCCGGAAATAAACGGTGAATGGGATTATTGTTTTCAAGGATTGGTTGAAGAAGGCCTTGGATTTACAATCGATGGATTAGGAGATATCAATCATGATGGTTATGACGATATTATTATAGGCACAAGTCCGGTATTTTCACCGGAAATAGCCTATATTATTTATGGAGGTAAAACATTAAGCGACGAGAATCTGGTTGAAATAACAGGAGATACAACAGTTTTTGAGTTTGGCAGACATGTCTCGGGAATCGGAGATATCAATCATGATTCAATTCCCGATTTTGTGATTACATCATCAACAAAATACAGACCTCATAATAGTTTGATCAACATCTATTCGGGTGATTCCCTGACGCTGATGTACACCTTCAGAGGGTTTGATTATAACGGAGGAATAAATGCCATATCAAGTAAAATGGATGTGGATAATGACGGGATAAATGATCTTTTGGTTGGATTTGGAGATAGAAACTCTTTATATGCCGGAAAGGTATTATGTTATATGGGGGGCAGCGATTACGATACTATCCCGGATTATATACTGGATGGCAGCACTCATCATCATTTTTTTGGATCTTCAATTGTGGAAATCGGCGATTTTACTGGAAACGGGAACAAGGAAATTGCCATTGGTCAGCGGGGAATTAATGAATATGTGGATGATCCATCCGTGCTGACCTATGGAAAAGTATTCATTTATACATTTGGGGAATACTCAGATGTGAAAGAAAAGACTGTACCGACAGGATATCATTTAAAGCAGAATTATCCCAATCCCTTTAATGCTGTTACAACCATTACATTTACCATACAGGATCCCGGTTTTGTTGAACTCTCGGTGTATGATATTAAGGGAAGCCTGATATCGGTTCTGGAGAAGGGTCATCTTTCATCAGGCAGCCATGCCTATACCTTTGATGCTGGCGGTCTGTCATCGGGTATATATTTGTATAAACTGAGTTGTAATAATCAGTCTGTGATAAGGAAAATGGTTTACGTGAAATAGGTAAACTGAAAGGACTTTCACGTAAAGAAAATCCCCGGCGAAAAATGAGTCAGATTTTCCACCGGGGAATCAACAAGTAACATCTAAATGTAAGGAAATTCGTCATGAAAAAACAGGAGTTTAAAGCACAGCGTTTGCAGGTATGCTTTGTATGTCTCATTTTTCTGTTTTGTGTCAGTCCTTTAAAAGCGGATATGGTAAGGAATGTCCAATTCTCTGAATCCGATTTACAGTTGGCTACCATAAAGGCTGAGGACGGGAATGAGTATACAAAACCGGAGATGAAAGAATACCTGCCTTACGGACGGGAAGGTCAACCCGCATTACCGGTCAGATTTGAAAGGTTGCTGATACCTTCTGATCAGGATGTGGGCTCCATAGAGATTCTTGAAACGCGGGAATCGGTTATTACCGGTACCTATAAAATCATGCCCCTTCAGCCGGATAAGCCCATAACTCCCCTACCCGGCAGAGAAGAGGGTTTTATCGGACCGGATCCATCAATATATGCTGAAGACCATTATTATCCGGAGAATCAGGTGGTAAAAATCCGTGATGAATATTTCGACAGATCAAATCATATCGTGACTATTGCCATTTATCCCTTACAGTATAATCCGAAAACCGGAGAACTAAGGTTTAATCATCAGATTTCCTACCGTATTCATTATTCTCCATCCCAAAGAAACACCTTATCCCCGGTACAATACCGGTCGGAACGGAATCAGAAGCATTATGACAGGAATCTTGAACGGTTAATTGATAATCCTGAGGATATTTCCCGGTATCAGATCAGACCGGTAACCAAGAAATCGATGGGGAAGGTAAATGCGATACAAACCGTTCCCGCGTACGAATACGTGATTGTAACAACAGATTCACTGGTCCCTTATTTTGAAACATTTATGAACTGGAAAAGTCGCAAAGGGCTTGATATCGGTATTGTCACCAAAGAAGAGATATATAATTATTATTCTTCCGGTGATTTGGTCTCTGGTATTGATGATAATCCGGGAAGCATACGCCAATATTTATCCGATGCCCAACGAAATGGAACTGTCTGGGTTTTAATCGGGGGAAATGATGCGGTTGTGCCGGCAAGAAGGGGGCACACATATAACAACTATTGTCCAAATGATTACTATAAACCACCAACAGACCTCTATTATGCGGAATTTAATGGTGACTGGGAAGTAGATAACGATGGAAAGTATGGTGAGCCAACAGATGATGATGTTCACTATGACTATGAACTATTCATCGGACGGATTCCGGTTTCATCGGGAATAGAGGTTATAAACTGGACGGAAAAAGTTATGTTATATGAGATGGATCCGGGAAAAGGAGATCAGGATTATCTGTTGGAATCCTTTTCCATTCAGGGGGCAGATTTGGGAAGTGAGACTGATCCAACGAATGTCGTTTATCATTATCCCTCTTCAATAAACCATGAGATTTGGTTAAATTCACCCACACCCCATACTGCAACCAGTGTTATAAACGAAATCTCTAATACTCAATATGGTTTATGGAATTTTTATGCTCATGGAGCTCCTAACTCTATTCGAACCGGTTACGCAGGTGAACCGGATAACAGGATCTATGCTCATGATACGGAAGATGCTACCAGTTGGGGAGAAGACAGTCAGGTAGCTGGTGATGGAATAAATAATATCAGCAATAAAGACTATTATCCTATCGCTTACTCTATCTGTTGTAATGTGGGCTGTTTTGATGTTTTTGATAACAGTTGTCCGGGCCGAACGATGGGTGAAGCATTGACGGTTTCCTATCGTCATACCGGGGTTGCGGCTTTGCTGGGAAACACAAGGGGTGGATATACGACTTCATCACCTTTGTTGCACCTCTACTTCTGTGATGAAATTGATGATAATAACATTTTTCATCTTGGTGAAGCTGAAGCAATGTCAAAACAAAATCCATTGGTGACAAGCCACCATCTAAAACTCACCCATAATCTGTTTGGCTGCCCTGAAACGGAAATCTGGACGGACATACCTTCAGAATTTGCAAATGTAACGGTCACGGATTACGGTAATTACATAACAGTAAACTCAGGTGTTTCCGGAAGCACCATTTGTGTAAGCAGTGGAGATAAGGGAAGCAGTTATTATCTGTCATGTGATAATGTCCAAAGCTATTCTTTCACAACTCAGGTCCGCCCGCTTTATATTACCGTGACAAAACACAATTACATTCCGTATACTGCCGTCACCGGCGGCAATTTCACCAGTGATGAAACCTGGTTTGGAAATCTGCATCTGTTGGGGACAGTTACTGTATCGGGGAATGGTTCCTTAACCCTTCTCCCCAATACTCATGTCCTGATGGACGGATATTATACCATTGCAACCTATGACAATGCCTGCCTGATTGCGGAAGGAACAGAGGAAGATCCTATTCTCTTTACCTCCACAAGCGGAACAACACCTCAATCCTGGAACCGGCTCTACTTACGAACAGACAATAACAGCCTGAAATGGTGTGAGATAGAATACAGTGATTGGGGAATTCATGCAATAGGATATCCATCATCAGGTAATGTCTTTGAAAACTGTACTCTCCATGATAATGATCAGGGTGTCCGAATTGAGCAGAATACATGTGATGTTGTTAACTGTGATATTTATAATAACAGGCATAATGTTGTAACGATCAATAATCCTCAAGTCAATATCAGCGGCACTCGTATAACAGATGGGGGAAGAGATGGCATCTATAGCGCATCCGGTAATCTCCTGAATCTTTACGGAAATGTGATCGAGAATAACGGGACAGGAGGTACCAGTACCCGGAACGGCCTGCGCACAGGATATGGGGATGTCGTGTATGTCGGTAAGATAAGCTACCCAAACTGGCAGGGGTATAACACCATCCGTAGTAATTATCAAAATGAAATATATGCATCCAGTAGTCTTGGAGGTCTACAGGTGTACTTCAGCTCAGTTCACGATAATAGTGGATATGAGATATATAATGCTTCAGTCAATAATCCATCTATCCAATCGATGTTTTCATGGTGGGGCGAATTTCCACCGAATAGCAACCAATTTTATGGAAATGTCTCCATCGCAGACGAGCTGGAATTTCAGCCTGCCTGGGAAGGACAGACATTTTCTGGTCAGCAATTCAGTAAATCCGGTGTTTTACCCGTTGAAGTCATGAGTCCACAAGAACAGATCGCTCTCCTGAAACATATAATCCTTGATGAAACAGACGCCGGTCAGGCAGATTCCGCCCTTACAGCTCTTTTCAACATCATTCGTACAGATTTTGTGACGAATGCATATCATGAGAGAGATGGCTTTTTTCAGTACTTATCC
>JASGMP010000035.1 GCA_030156395.1 Fidelibacterota bacterium | reverse complement strand
GCGGTCTTATTGGCATCAAAAAGGATAAAACCGGCCAGATGGAGCAAGGCGGCTTCAAACTTTCCACGGCTGGACTGGACATAGGCGGGATTTTGCTGGACTTTGGAAAACCCTAATTCTTCCGCGACCATTTTTCGGTCCAGATTCAGGGGCACACCATATCCGGCTCCGGATCCCAGGGGGGACTGATCCACCAGGGCATACACACTTTTCAGCTGAAGAAGGTCATCCTCCAAAGCCTCGCTTAAAGCTCCCGCCCATAGTCCCACACTGGACGGCATGGCTTTCCGGGTATGTGTGTAGCCGGGTATGGGAATGGTTCCAGATGATTCAATCAGTTTATCCACCGCTTTTTTCAGGGATTTTAATTCATCTTTCAGGTACGTCAGACGGTCCTTGTAATAAAGCCGGAGTGCCGCCAGCACCTGATCATTTCTGGAACGGCCGGTATGGATTTTTTTCCCTGTCTCACCCAGAGTTTCTGTCAGCCGGTTTTCAATCGCCGTGTGACAGTCCTCATCTTTGAGCGTTACCGGGAAACGTCCGTTATGATTCAGCTCAATGATCCGATCCAGTTCATTGAGGATTTTTTCCAGTTCATCATCCGTAAGGATGCCGATTTTACACAACATAGAGGCATGGGCTTTGGAAGCCAGGCAGTCATAATCCACCAGCTTTTGATCGATAAGGTAATCCTCACCGACGGTAAAGGCTTCGATCCGGCTGTTCAGGGTGTACCCTTTTTGCCAGAGTTTCATTGTCTTCTTTTCCTCCATCTATAGGGATCGTGATTTCTCAGGAGCAGATTATGGGCTTTCAGACGGATGGCATTGATATTGATAAAACCCAGGGAATCCACAGCATTGAAACCTCCTTCGATATCCATACTGGACAGCTCTTCATTGTAAAGGGATATAGGGGATTTTCTGCCGATTGGCTGTACGTTGCCCTTATACAGGGACAGTCGGACGGTTCCGTCAATTTTTTCCTGGGATTTTTCGATGGCTGCCATGATAAAATCCATTTCCGGGGAAAACCAGAACCCGTTATAGATCAGCTCGGAAAACTTCGGGATCATCATATCCCGGAGATGCATCACTTCTTTATCCATGGCAATGCCTTCCAGGTCCCGGTGGGCAGCCCAGAGGATGGTGGCACCTGGTGTTTCATACACACCTCTGGATTTAATTCCAATGAAACGATTTTCCACCATATCCACCCGCCCGATACCATTTTTCCCGGCAATTTCATTCAGATAGAGAAAGAGTTCCAGCGGCTTTTGTTTCACAGTTCCATCGTTCAGATTCACCACGGAGACGGGGAATCCATCTTTGAATTCAATCTCAATAATAGTTTCCACGTCCGGCGCTTTTTGAGCTGAAAGGCTATGGGTAAACATCTCTTCCGGCGGTGTATTGTCCGGATTCTCCAGAATTCCTGCTTCATGGCTAATATGCATGATATTTTCATCTTCACTATAGGGCTTGGATTTGGAAGCCGTCACGGGAATGCCATGCTTCTCTGCGTATTTCAGCATATCGGTCCGCCCTTTGAATTCAGAAAGAAATTCCGGATTCTTCCAGGGGGAAATCACTACAGCATCGGGATGGAGGGCATAAAAAGCAAATTCAAACCGGACCTGATCGTTGCCTTTTCCAGTTGCACCATGAGCCAGCAGGTTGGTTCCCTCTTTTTCCGCAATCTGAACCTGCCGCTTGGCAATCAAAGGCCGGGCCAAGGCTGTCCCCAAAAGGTAACGCCCTTCATACAAGGCATTCCCCCGGAGAGCAGGAAAAATATAATCGGTGACCAGCTCTTCCCGGAGGTCTTCCACGTAGACTTTGGATGCGCCGGTTTTCAGAGCTTTTTCACGGACCTTTTCAAAATCATCTTTTTGTCCGACATCCGCCACATAGGCAATGACATCAAAACCTTTTTGTATCAACCATTTTAAAATGACGGAGGTATCCAGGCCGCCACTGTACGCGAGAACAATCTTTTTTTTCATTTCCATTTTGTATGCTTGTCATCCTTTCTGGTTTTATTATTTTATATCGAATGATACCCGTCCCATCAATCTGTCCTGAAGCCGGGGAATCCTGTCCAACAGGGCTGTCACAAATTCCTCTCGGGTTGCCGATTCCTCAAGGATAATCAAAACCGTATCATCACCTGCTACAGTGCCTGTCACTTCCCTTAACTCCAACTTGTCCAGGAAAAGTCCCACTGTCGGCGCAAAGGACGGCTGAGTCTTCATCACGCCCAGATTCGCAGAGAATCGCAGCGAGCGGATACTGTCCACCGGAAAATCCTGGGCAAAAACCGAATCCTCGTTCCCTTCAAATTGATTAGGCAGGGTGTAAACATGACCATATTTGGGGTCTGAAACCTTTCCAACCCGCAGGGCATTCAAATCGCGGGATAAGGTAGCCTGGGTAATCTGAATCCCCATTTTCTTCAAAAGCGTCAACAACTGATCCTGGTGGTTGATTTTATGGGATTGAAGCAGTTGTCGGATCACTTCATGTCTTTCATCTTTTTTCATGGCTTCACCTGCATATTATTTCATTCATAACGTAAAATTATACATTTTTAAACAAAATATTGCAAGTGTTTGTTCAATATTTTTGAAATTTTATTCCCAAAACGGGTTAAACGGATTCATTTTATTTTTTTGTAAAAAAAGAATTGACATATTTATTCTATCTCTTTAAAATCAATCCATTGAAAAAGGAAAAAATAAATACCATGAAACAGTTCCTTCTTCACATTCTACCTTTAACCATTATCCTAATTCCGGGAGAGAAGGGGTAGTGTAAATTATTTTTCCACATAATTCACAAAAACCCCTTCCGAAAGAAGGGGTTTTTTTTTGAGAAAGGATTTTGGCCATGCGAAGTGATGAAATTAAAAAAGGAATTGAACGTGCCCCCCACCGGGCATTGTTACGGGCAACCGGTAAACGGCATGATGACTTTAACCGTCCCTTTATTGCCGTCGCGAATTCATATACGGACATTGTACCGGGACATGTAAATCTGCCGGAAGCGGGAAAGATTGTCAAAGAGGCTGTATATGCAAAAGGCGGTCTCCCTTTTGAATTCAACACCATCGCTGTGTGTGACGGCATTGCCATGGGACACATGGGCATGCGCTACAGTTTACCCAGCCGTGAACTGATTGCCGATTCCATGGAGACAATGCTCCGGGCTCATGCATTTGACGGATTGGTATGCATCCCCAACTGTGACAAAATTATTCCCGGTATGCTTATGGCTGCCATGCGCGTGAATATCCCCACTATCTTTGTCTCCGGCGGTCCCATGAAAGCTGGTAAAACCCCCAATCACAAAATCGTGGATTTGATATCGGTTTTTGAAGGGATTGGTGCCTATAAATCCGGTCACATTTCCCTCAAAGAACTTGAAGAGATCGAAGCCTATGCCTGTCCTGGCTGGGGAAGCTGTTCCGGCATGTTTACAGCAAATTCCATGAACTGCCTGTGTGAAGCATTGGGTATAGCCTTGCCGGGAAATGGAACGATCCTGGCGGAAGATCCCCGGCGAAAAGAACTGTACCGGGATGCCGGAGAAAAAATCGTCGGACTGGTTCAACAGGACCTAAAACCCCGGGATATTGTCAATAAGGATTCCCTCAACAATGCTATTGCCCTGGATATGGCCATGGGCGGTTCTACCAACACAGTTTTACATACTCTGGCAGTTGCCGCTGAAGCCGGTGTCCCCTATACCCTTGAGGATATGGATATTATTGCTAAAAAGATCCCCACCTTGTGCAAAGTATCCCCTTCCAGTGCATATCATATTGAGGATGTGGAACGAGCCGGAGGAATTTCCGCCATTCTGAATGAATTGCTGAAGTCTCCCGGCATGGTGACAGGAAATTGTATCACCGTCACAGGAAAAACCCTTGAAGAGAATGTCCGGGATGCCGTAATTCTTGACCCGGCCGTCATTCATCCTTTAAATAGTGCATACAGTCCAACCGGCGGTCTGGCTATCCTGAAGGGAAATCTGGCACCGGAAGGAAGTGTGGTAAAATTTGCCGGCGTAGCAGAATCCATGCTCATCTTCACAGGAAAAGCCGTGATTTTCAACAGCCAGGAAGAAGCATCCCAGGGGATATCCGAAGGAAAGGTACAGGCCGGTGATGTAGTGGTGATTCGTTATGAAGGTCCGAAAGGTGGACCCGGCATGCAGGAGATGCTCTCCCCCACTTCCCTGATCATGGGGCGTGGACTGGGTGAAAGTGTGGCGCTAATAACAGACGGCCGTTTTTCAGGTGGGACACGGGGAGCCTGCATCGGTCATGTAGCCCCGGAAGCAGCTTCCGGAGGGCCTATCGGATTACTGAAAGACGGAGATATAATTGACATCGATATTCCGGCAGGAAAACTTTCCGTACGCCTGAGTCCGGAAGAATTGGCGGCTCGCAAGAAATCCCTGCGTCCTCCGGAACCACGGGTAAAAAGCGGTACGCTGGCCCGCTATGCCCAAATGGCAGGTTCCGCCAGTGAAGGAGCTGTTTTAAAAACTTTTAACACCCAAACCCCGAGGTCAAGATGAAAGGCGCTGAAATCGTCATAGACGCCCTGAAAAAAGAAGGGGTGAATACTATATTTGGTTATCCGGGGGGCGTGATGATACCCATTTTTGATGTTCTCTATTCAACGCCGGAAATACGTTTTCTCCTGACCCGCCATGAACAGGGAGCCGTCCATGCAGCAGACGGTTACGCCCGTTCCACCGGAAAAGTAGGTGTCTGCATGGTTACATCCGGCCCCGGTGCAACCAATACCATCACCGGCATTGCCACAGCCAAGATGGATTCCATCCCCTTGGTCATCCTGAGTGGACAGGTCCATACCAACAGTATCGGAACCGATGCCTTTCAGGAGACGGATATGGTTGGGTTAACCCGTTCCATCTGTAAGCACAATTACCTCATTAAAGATGTGAATGATCTGGCAAAAACCATAAAAGAAGCTTTTTATATCGCCCGTTCAGGGCGACCGGGACCTGTTTCCATTGATCTGCCTGTGAATGTATTGAATTCCAAAGTAAAAAATTATGTCTATCCTGAACATATTCATCTGCCAGGCTATAAACCTGTCATTCAGGGCAATCCCATGCAAATAGAAAAATTGGCCCGGGCTATTGAACGGGCAAAAAAGCCACTTCTCTATACCGGTGGTGGAATTATCAGTTCCGATGCCACAGAAGCCCTTCATGAACTGCTGGATAAAACACAAATTCCCATTGTGGTTACTTTGATGGGATTGGGAAGTGTCCCCTATGATCATCCCTGTTTCCTGGGAATGCCCGGAATGCATGGGACCATTGCTGCCAATAAAGCACTTACCGAATGTGATCTGCTTATCGCAGTGGGTGTTCGCTTTGACGACCGGGTAACCGGCCCTCTCCACACCTTTGCACAACAGGCCACAATCGCCCATATCGATATCGATGCTGCAGAAATCGGGAAAAACGTAAAAACCCATTTGCCCATCGTAGGCGACGCTGCTCATGTGTTGAAGGAATTGACTAAACGGGTTAAACCCCGTTTGAGGGATGCCTGGAACGAACGGACAGAATACTGGAAGGAAAGATTTCCCACACGGTTTGCGCAAAAAGATCAGGGTCCAATTATCCCTCAATATGTCATCGATGCTCTAAATCAAGTGATCGATCCCGAAGCAATTGTCGTGACGGATGTGGGACAACATCAGATGTGGGCTGCCCTGTATCACCACTTTCGAAAACCCCGCCATTTCTTAAGTTCAGGCGGATTAGGAACCATGGGATTCGGACTTCCGGCGGCTATGGGAGCAGCTCTGGGAAATCCGGATAAACAGGTTGTCTGCATTGTTGGTGATGGGGGACTCCAAATGAATATCCAGGAGCTGGCCACCTGCGCCATTAACCGTTTACCAGTGAAAATCATTGTCATTAATAACGCCTATCTGGGGATGGTCCGGCAATGGCAGGACCTTTTTTGGGATAAAAAATATTCACAGGTTTGTCTGATGCGGGGACCAGATTGTCCACAAGAGTGCCGGGGAATGGATGAGCATTGCCCCTCAGATTATATTCCGGACTTTGTGAAAGTCGCGGAAGCCAATCATGTGAAAGGCCTGAGAGTTTCAAAGCCGAGTGAAGTCGTTTCGACCTTGAAAAAAGGGCTTCAAGATCCGGGACCGGTTCTTATGGAGTTCATGGTCAGCCGGGAAGAAAATGTCTATCCCATGGTTTCAGCCGGTAAACCCCTTACAGATATCCTCACAGGAGAAGAATGATGGTGGAAAAACATACCATAATCATCACAGTCATGAACAGCCCCGGTGTGCTCGCCCGCATTTCCGGACTCCTTTTTCAGCGGGGTTATAACATAGAAAGCGCCATTGGCGCACCCACCGAAGACCCTGACGTTTATAAAGTCATCCTTGTGGTTCAGGAGAGTGATGATCACATTGAACAGATTGTCAAGCAGCTGAATAAACTTATCGGTACCCTCCGGGTTGTGGATATATCCCATAAGGACAACTACATCGTTCGGGAATACATCATCCTTAAGCTGGAAGTACAACAAAAAAACCGGACAGACCTCCTGGAACTGGCACGTCATTTCAATGCCCATGTGATTGATATCGAAACGGATCATATCATCATGGAGCTCTCAGGAAATCCCAGAAAAATAGATCGTTTTATCGAGCTTATCCATCCCTTCGGCATCAAAGAATATGTCCGGAGCGGCGAATTTGCCATGTCTGAATATCAAAAATCAAAAAAAGGAGAAAAAAATGGCGATTAAAATGTATTATGACCGGGATATTGATACACAGGTCTTAAAGGAAAAAATCGTAGCTGTCATCGGGTATGGAAGTCAGGGACACGCACAGGCACAAAATCTTCGGGAAAGCGGTTTTCAGGTGATTGTATCGGATATTGAAGAATCGGATAATTACAAGTTGGCACTGAAACATGGCTTTAAACCCATATCTGCTGAAAAGGCTAGTGCAGAAGCAGATATTGTGCAGATCCTTTTACCGGATGAAATCCAGAAAAAGGTCTATCATGAATCCATTGAAAAAAATATGACAGCCGGGAAAGCGCTGGTATTTTCCCACGGGTTCAACATTCATTTCAATCAAATTGTCCCGCCGAAACAGGTGGATGTGTATATGGTAGCCCCAAAGGGACCGGGTCATCTGGTCCGTTCCCAGTACCAGGCCGGCGCCGGTGTCCCCTCCCTGATCGCTATTTACCAGGATGCCACAGGACAGGCAAAAAATCTGGCTTTGGCCCATGCAAGTGGTATCGGTGCCGGAAGGGCAGGTATTATCGAAACGACCTTTAAAGAAGAAACAGAAACCGATCTTTTTGGTGAACAGGCGGTCCTTTGCGGTGGTGTTACTGAACTGATCAAAAGCGGTTTTCAAACCCTGGTGGATGCCGGTTATCAGCCTGAAATCGCCTATTTTGAATGTTTGCATGAAATGAAACTCATTGTAGATCTTTTTTATCGGGGTGGTATCAGTGGGATGTATTACTCCGTGAGTGACACGGCGGAATACGGTGGCATGACGCGTGGACCCCGGTTAATTGATGCCACGGTTCAGCATAAAATGAAAGAAATCCTCAGGGAGGTCCAGGATGGAACCTTTGCTGAAGAATGGATCCATGAAAACCAGACAGGCCGGAAAGTCTTAACAGAAAAACGCCGGGAACATGCTGAGCTGCTCATCGAAAAGACCGGGAAAAAACTGCGAAACATGATGGCCTGGTTACAAAAGGACGCATAGGTATGAATGTCACCTTGTTTGACACAACCCTTCGGGATGGATCCCAGAGTGAAAACATCTCCTTTTCCGTGGAGGACAAACTCCATATTGCCCACAAACTGGATGAATTCGGAATTCATTACATCGAAGGGGGATGGCCCGGCTCAAATCCCAAGGATATGCTTTTTTTTCAGAAGGTTCGTGAAGAGAATTTCCAGCATGCCCGAATTGTGGCCTTTGGTTCCACAAAGCATGCCCGAAATCCTGTTGAAGAAGATCCCAATATCAAAGCCCTGCTGGACGCACAAACCCCGGCTGTTTCCGTATTCGGGAAAACCTGGATCTACCATGTTGAGGAGGCACTGCGCGTCACCCGGAAACAGAATCTGGATATGATCCGGGAGAGTGTGGCCTTTCTGAAAAAGCACGGCCGTGAAGTCATCTTTGATGCCGAACACTTTTTTGACGGGTACAAAGACAATGCCGATTATGCCATGGCCTGTCTGGAGGCCGCAGAATCGGCCGGTGCAGATGTGCTGGTTTTATGTGACACAAACGGTGGTACACTGACCCATGAACTTGCCGGAATTGTAAAATCCGTGAATAAAGCTGTTAAATCCCCCCTGGGGATCCATGCCCATAATGATTCGGAGCTAGCTGTGGCCAATAGTATCGAGGCGGTAATGAACGGTGCACTCCATGTACAGGGGACTATCAACGGATATGGAGAACGCTGTGGCAATGCCAATTTATGCAGTATCATCCCCAATCTTCAGCTCAAGGCCGGGTATCACTGTATCCCCGATGCAAATATGTCCAAACTGACAGCACTTTCCCACTACGTGAGTGAAATCTCCAATCTGATCTTGAATAACACCGCTCCATTTACCGGTAAGAGCGCCTTTGCCCATAAGGGAGGAATTCATGTGAGTGCCGTCATGCGGAAACCCGATTCATACGAACATATCCGTCCTGAACAGGTAGGAAACAAACGGCGTGTACTCATTTCAGATCTGGCGGGAAAAAGCAATATTCTTTTTAAAAGTTCCGAACTGGGATTGGATTTAGCTTCAGACAAAGAACGAATTCCCGAGATTGTCAAACGATTGAAGGAGCTGGAACACGAAGGATATGAATTCGAAGCCGCCGAGAGTTCCCTGGAACTGGTGATTAAGCGGATGAAACAGGAATATCCAAATTTTTTCACCCTTCAGGGATTCCGAATTCTGAATGAAAAGGACGAAAACAATGAAATCCGATCGGAAGCAACCGTCCGGGCTTCAGTCGAGGGACAGGAAGAACATACAGCGGCGGAAGGTGTAGGACCGGTAAACGCTCTGGATAAGGCTTTAAGAAAAGCTTTGATCAAATTCTATCCTGAAATTGAAGAGATGAAACTCACCGATTACAAAGTCCGCGTCATTAATGCCTGGGCTGCCACCTCGGCAAAAGTCCGGGTTCTTATTGAATCTTCATGCCCCGCGAACGGAACAACCTGGAGTACTGTCGGTGTATCGGAAAATATCATCGAAGCCAGCTGGCAGGCTCTTACAGACAGTATTTCCTACTTTTTAATGAAGCGACATTCACATAAACCTTTGGAGATATCATGAGCAAGCAACGTATTATTCTTTTTGACACAACTCTCCGGGATGGCGAACAGAGTCCCGGAGCATCTCTTACGGTCAATGAAAAACTGGTGATCGCCCATCAGCTTGCCCGTTTGGGAGTGGATGTGATTGAAGCCGGCTTTCCTATCGCCTCCGAAGGCGATTTCGAGGCGGTAAAACAGATCGCCCAAAACATCAAAGGACTTTCAGTATGCGGCTTGGCCCGGGCGAATCAGGCAGATATTGACCGATGTTGGGAAGCAGTAAAATACGCCGAAAAACCCCGCATCCATACCTTTATCGCCACATCAAAGATTCACCGGGAAGACAAACTGAAAAAGAGTCCGGAAGAAATTATCGAAATCACCCGGAATGCCGTAAAGTGGGCGAAGGGTTACTGTGATGACGTAGAATTTTCACCGGAAGATGCCGCACGAACCAGTCTGGATTATATGTGTGATGTGGTCCGGGCTGCCATTGAGGCCGGTGCCACCACTATCAACATCCCTGATACAGTTGGGTATGCCGAGCCCAAAGAATTTGGAGATCGTATCCGCTATCTCTTTGAACATGTCCCCGAAGCCAGGGGTGTGGTCATTAGTGTTCATTGCCATAACGATCTGGGAAATGCCGTGGCTAACTCCCTGGCAGCTGTCGAGGCAGGAGCAACCCAGATTGAAGGCTGCATCAACGGCATTGGGGAACGGGCAGGGAATGCATCTCTGGAAGAAATCATCATGAATCTGATAACCCGCCGGGATTATTTCAATGTAGACGTAACCGTAAATACCCGGGAAATATATAAAACAAGCCGGCTTGTGGCCAATCTGACAGGACTTGAAATTCAGCGAAACAAACCTATCGTAGGTGCCAATGTTTTTGCCCATGAAGCCGGAATTCACCAGCATGGTGTATTGCAAAATCGTGAAACCTATGAAATTATGAAGGCTGAAGACGTAGGCTGGACCGGTGAAAACCTGGTCATCGGTAAGCACTCAGGCAAACATGCCGTCACAGCCCTTCTGTCTGAAGAAGGATTTCAACTTTCGGATCATCAGATCCGGCAAATAACGGAAAAAGTAAAAGACCTGGCAGATAAGCAAAAAATGGTGGAACGGGATGATGTGATCGCCATTGCCCGGGATGTCACAAACCAGCTCTCTGAAGAAGAGCAGTATGTAAAAATCGAGGAATTCGCCGTCTTTACCGGGTCCAATATGACACCCACCGCTTCGGTGAAACTGAGGGTATACGGGGAACAGAAAACAGCTTCGGGAACCGGTGATGGTCCGGTGGATGCCGTGAGTAACGCCATCTGGAATGTCATCGATCCCTCTTTGAAGCTGGTGGAATATAACCTAAAAGCCATCACCGGCGGGACCGACGCTCTGGCGGATGTATCCATTAAACTTTCTGACGAGTCAGACAACATATACATTGCCCGGGCACTGGATGAAGATGTGATCAAAGCCAGTGTGAAGGCCATCATTAAAGGAATCAACAAAGCCCTGAACTATAAAGAACGAACCCTTCAAAACAGTTGAGAGGATGCCGTGGGATCAACCATAACCGAAAAAATACTGGCGGCTCACTGCGGCCGTGAAATCGTCCGTCCGGGTGAACTGATCAATGCAGAAATCGACGTCATCATGTGTCATGACGTTACAACCACACCGGCCATTGATTTATTAAAAGCCCATGGAAATCTCCATGTAGCCTATCCGGAGAGGGTGGTCATCATGCCGGACCATTTCGTACCAAACAAAGATATTAAATCTGCCGAAATGGTAGCAAAAATCCGCCGTTGGGCCAAAGAAGAAAAGATAGAAAAATTTTACGAGATTGGTCGACATGGTGTATGTCATGCCTTGTTGCCGGAACAGGGACATGTACGTCCTGGGACGACCATTATTTGCGCGGACAGTCACACATCTACCCATGGTGCGTTGGGTGCTTTTGCCACAGGAATCGGCAGTACCGATCTGGCCGCAGCTTTGGCAACCGGCGAACTCTGGTTCAAGGTTCCCGAAACGATCCTGTTTAAAATCCAGGGAACTCTTCGGAAGGGTGTTTTTGCCAAAGATGTAATTCTGGAAATTATCCGGCGCATTGGTGTAGACGGTGCCCTGTACAAAGCTATGGAATTTACAGGAAATGTAGTGGACGAACTTTCAGTTGAATCCCGCATGACTCTGTGTAACATGGCTATTGAGGCCGGTGCCAAATCCGGTATTATCAACCCGGATGAAAAGACACTGGATTATGTACAGGTTCGTTCAAATGAGAGTTTCGACGTTTACACCAGCGATCCGGACGCAGAATACAGTGATGTCATTGACATTGACGTATCGGATTTGGAACCTCTGGTAGCCCTCCCACACCTCCCTTCCAACGGCAAACCTGTATCGGAGATCGGAGACATTCCCATTGATCAAGCCTGGCTGGGAAGCTGCACAAATGGACGGATTGAAGACCTGCGAAAGGCAGCAGCTGAAATGAAAGGCAAGAAAGTTGCCGAAGGTGTTCGGATGATTGTCGTCCCAGCCACTTCAGATATTTGGAAGCAGGCAAACCGGGAAGGATTGCTGGATATATTTATGGAGGCCGGAGCCACGGTTTCCACCCCTACCTGTGGCGCGTGTCTGGGTGGACACATGGGGATTCTGGCAGCTGGTGAACGGTGTATCAGCAGTACAAACCGGAATTTTGTCGGCCGCATGGGAAGCCCGGAATCAGAAGTTTACCTGGCCAGCCCCGCCACCGTTGCCGCATCTGCCATTGCAGGAAAAATCGTAAACTCCAACGCATACAAACAGGATTAATGATGAAAGGAAAAGCCCACTGTTATCCCAGGGATCATATCAATACCGATGAAATTATCCCTGCCCGTTACCTGAATATGGATCAGGAAAAGGAACTGGCAGCCCATGCCATGGAAGATATTGACACAACATTTGTAAAAAAAGTTCGTGAAGGGGACTTTATTGTAGCCGGAGAGGATTTCGGTTGCGGCAGCTCCCGTGAACACGCTGTTTGGGCACTGAGAGGCGCCGGAATCCGGGCTGTTATTGCCGGATCTTTTGCCCGGATCTTTTACCGGAATTGCATCAATAACGGATTTCTGGCTATTGAATGTCCTGAAGCCATCCAAAAAGTCCACACTGGCGACCGCCTGACCATCGACCTGAAAAGTGGTAAAATCCTTAATGAAACAAAGCAGGAATCCTATACATTTGCACCAGTCCCAGATTTTGCCCTTCAGATACTAGAATCAGGAGGCTTGATGAAAACCATCGTTCAAAAGGTGAAGTCATGACAAAGACATATCATATTGCTGTTTTGCCTGGCGATGGGATCGGACCGGAAGTGATGGCGGAAGCATTGAAAGTACTTAAGGCCGTCAATAAGAAGGAAAATGTAGTATTTCGCACACAGGAGGCACAGGTGGGGGGTGCCGCATGGGATCACTATCACAGTCATCTTCCGGAAGAAACCCTGGCAATCTGCAGAGGTTCCGATGCGATTCTGTTCGGTTCCGTCGGTGGACCTGTCCGGGAACAAAACACACCCAAATGGCAGGGTGTAGAGGTTCATTCCCTTTTAGGACTTCGAAAAGCATTTGGACTTTTTGCAAACCTCCGGCCTGCCAGGTTGTTTCCGGCACTGGCTTTTGCTTCACCCCTGCGACAGGATGTCGCCCGGGAGGGATTTGATATTCTGGTTGTTCGTGAATTGACCGGGGGAATCTATTTTGGGCAGCCAAAGGGGCGAACCGGTACCGGAGAGGAAGAAACAGCCTTTGATACCATGGTCTACAGCCGCCATGAAATCCAGAGGATTGCACAGGTCGCCTTTGAAATCGCACGAAAGCGGCGACACAAAGTTACATCGATTGATAAGGCCAATGTTTTGACAACGATGGTTTTTTGGCGCCAGGTTGTAGAGGAAGTGGCAGCAGATTATCCTGATGTGGCGTATGAACCCATGTATGTAGACAATGCCGCCATGCAACTGGTTAAAAACCCCCAGCAATTCGATGTATTGTTATGCGGAAATATGTTTGGGGATATTTTATCAGATGAAGCCGCGATGCTGACGGGAAGTCTCGGTATGCTTCCCAGTGCCAGCTTATCCGGATCCGGTTTCGGCATGTATGAACCGGGAGGCGGGTCGGCACCGGATATCGCTGGTCAACATATCGCCAACCCAATTGCCCAGATTTTAAGTGCCGCCATGATGCTGAGATATTCACTCAATATGGAAAAAGCGGCATTGGAGATCGAAAAAGCCGTGGAAAAGGTTCTCGCTGAAGGTTACAGAACTTCCGATATTGCCGGAAAAGAAGACACCCCCGTTTCAACGGAAACCATGGGAGATCTAATCACAACGGCCTATGAACAATTATAACAGAAGAAATCCACCATGAAAGAGACACGAATCGCCATTATCGGAGCGGGAAATATCGGGATGGCTATGGCCCGCGGCTTTGTCCGGTCCGGCCTGGTGAAAGCCGAAAATATCACATTAACCCGCCGTCATATCGCGGTACTTGAACCCTATACAAAAGAAGGGTATCGTATTACAGGGGATAATTCCTCCGCCGTTCAATCCGTGCACATCATCATTCTTGCCGTTGAACCCCAGCAGGCAGAACCCGTCATGAAATCCATAGTACCGGTTCTTGACCCGGCAAAACACATTTTTTTATCGGTTGTTTCAGGACTGTCCATCCCGGATATGCAGGCCATATTGCCTGAAAACCTGCCGCTGGTTCGGGTCATGCCCAATACTGCCATTGCCATCCGGGAATCCATAACCTGTCTGGCAGCGGTTAACCGTCAGGTACCGGCTTTGAAAACTGCCGAGACACTTTTTAACACCCTGGGGCAAACCCTTATCATTGATGAAGAGCAGATGAGTGCTGCCACTGCTTTAGGTGCCTGTGGTATTGCCTTCTTTCTCAGGGCTATCCGGGCAGCTTCACAGGGAGGGATCGAAGTGGGATTTCATGCCGGTGATGCTCTGAAAATTGCCGCCCAGACAGCAAAAGGAGCTGCCTCGCTGATTCAGACATCCGGAAACCATCCGGAACAGGAAATTGATAAAGTGACGACACCTCTGGGATGCACTATCGCCGGCCTGAATCAAATGGAACATGAAGGATTCAGCTCTGCCTTGATCAAAGGAATCAAACTATCTGCTGAAAAGGCTTCCGGACTTTATAAAACATCGGATAAACATTCACAAAAAAACAGGACAGAATAGACCATGAAAATACTGAAATTCGGGGGCACCTCCGTCGGCACACCAGAAAACATACGACAGGTTGGCAGTATTATTCAGAAATCGATCCAGGAAGACCCGGATATCAGTGTGGTTGTTTCGGCCTTCACGGGTGTCACAAACGATTTAATCCACGTGAGCCAACTGGCCCGGCAACGGGACCGGAAATATCTGAAAATTTTGCAGCGTTGTGAAAAACGCCATACCGAAACAGTTAAAGTTTTAATGCCCTCATCTGCTCAACCGGTTTTAATGCAGGTCCAAAAGATTTTTCATGAACTTCAGGACATCCTTCATGGTATCTACTTGCTGAAAGAGTTAACCCCTCGTTCTATCGATCTGATTATGGGATTTGGTGAACAGCTATCGGCTTATATTATCAGTCGCTATCTCATATTACAAGGACTGCCGGCTATTTATACAGATGCCCGGAAACTTTTAATCACCGATGATGTGCATGGCCATGCCAACATTCTTTATCAGAAATCCGCCCGAAAAATCCGGCGGTTTTACGATAAAAATCCCGGATTGAAAATCATCACCGGTTTCATCGCCACTACATCAGATGGAATTTCAACTACCCTGGGGCGGGGTGGGTCCGATCTGACAGCCTCCTTTCTGGGAGCTGTACTCAAAGCCGATGAAATACAAATCTGGAGTGATGTGGACGGTGTGATGAGTGCCGATCCGGGAAAAGTCCCTGATGCTTTTTGCCTGAAAAATCTCAGTTATGAAGAAGCGATGGAGCTTTCCCATTTCGGAGCCAAGGTCCTCCATCCTCCCACAATTCAACCAGCTATGGAAAAAAGCATTCCTATCCGAATTTTGAATACTTTTAATCCCGATTTTGAAGGGACACGGGTCCAAAAGGACCCCATACCTCATGAGTTTCCAGCCAAAGGGATCACATCCATTCATCACATTGCTTTATTGACCCTTCAGGGGTCTGGTATGGTGGGAGTCACCGGAATATCCGCCCGTGCTTTTTCGATTTTAGCTCATCATGCCATCAGTGTCATCCTCATCAGTCAGGCTTCTTCGGAACACTCCATTTGTCTGGCGGTTAAACCTGAAGATGCCCTGCCTGCCAAGAAAGCCATTGAAAAGGAATTTGAGCTGGAAATCAAAGCCCGGTTTGTTGATCGCGTTCATGTGGAAAAGGACCTTTCAGTCGTTGCACTGGTAGGTGAAAGTATGCGGAAAACACCGGGAATTGCCGGAAAATTGTTTCGCGCTTTGGCTGAACGCTCGGTTAATGTTGTTGCCATTGCCCAAGGGTCATCTGAACTGAATATATCCGTTGTGGTATCCCAGGTAGACGAAGTCCGGGCTCTTCAGGCTATTCACGAAGCCTTCTTTTCAAAAACACGCCGACTCAATTTGCTTTTATGCGGAACTGGCTTAATCGGAAGCGAGTTTCTCAGACAACTGGACGAAAACCATGACAAGATACAAAAAAATAAAAACCTTGATTTGCATCTCATCGGTTTGGCAAATAGGCGATATGGCGTATTTCGTGCTAATGGGATTCCACCGGCCGATTGGCAAAAAATATTGATGCAGGGACATATAAGCCCTGATCCCGAATTTTTTCTAAGACAATTAAAAAACTTTCAAGGGGGACAAACGGTCTTTATTGACCTCACAGCTAGTGAAGAAATCAGCCAGACCTATGAAAGTTATTTAAAAAACGGCGTATCAGTTGTAGCGGCCAATAAAATCGCCAATACGGGAGATTATGAGTATTATCAAACCTTGCAATCTCTCAGCCGGAAAAAAGAAATCTTTTTCCGCTATGAGACCAATGTGGGAGCCGGACTCCCGGTCATCCAGACCCTGAAGAATCTCTTGGAAACGGGAGATACAATCCTAAAAATAGAAGCCATACTTAGCGGTACCCTCAGCTATCTTTTCAATACCTTCCAATCCGGTGAAAAAACATTCAGCGAGATCATTCGAGAAGCACAGGAAAAGGGCTTTACTGAGCCTGATCCCCGGAATGACCTGAATGGACTCGATTTTGCCCGTAAACTTTTGCTGCTGATGCGGGAATGTGGCGAAAGGGTAAATCTTGAAGATATCTGGATTGATCCTCTCCTACCAACGGCATGTTTTGAAGCAGCAACCGTAGAAGAAACCTACACTATCCTGAAAAATTACGATCCCCAATTTGAGAAAGCACGTTTGAGGGCAGCAAAAAACAATCGGATTTTACGATATATCGGGGTCTATGAGAATGGTAAAGGTCGCATTGAGCTGACGGAAATTGATCCGGATCATCCGTTTGCCCGTTTGAAAGGGAGTGATAATGCCATTATGTTTACAACAAAACGTTATCATGAAAATCCTCTGGTTATTCAGGGACCAGGCGCCGGAGCGGCTGTAACGGCGGCGGGGATTATGAGTGAATTGAGAATTGTGAATTGAGAATTGAGAATTGGGAATTGGGAATTGGGAATTGGGAATTGAGAATTGGGAATTGGGTTTGTTGTGATTTTATAATTGTATTTGTTGATATTTGTTAATTTGTAAATTGGATACATCATTAGATTTAGATAATATTTTTAAATACTATAATATTGGTTAGTTTTTTGATTTTTACTATAATTCACTATGAAAAAAAATATTCTCAAAGAAAAAACGTTTCAATTTTCTCTTGAAATTTTTAAAACAGCCAAATACTTAATGGATGTAAAAAAAGAATTTATAATTTCACGACAATTGCTAAGATCAGGGACTTCGATTGGTGCAAATGTTGAAGAATCACAAGAAGTATTAACAAAAAAAGAATTTATATATAAGTTGACCATAGCTTTAAGAGAAGCAAAAGAAACCCATTATTGGCTAAGGCTTCTAAATGCTTTAGAAAAAGAATCAATAACTTATACATCATTACTGCAATCTTGTGAGGAAATTATAAGAATTTTAAATTCAATTATTATAACCAGAAAGAAAAGATACTTGTCCTAAAATTGAAAATTATTGGAAAAAAAGTAAAAGTGAAATTCTTTCCAAACGCAAAAGCATCCCCCCATTCTCCATTATCCATTCTCCATTCTCCATTATCCATTCTCCATTATCCATTCTCAATTCATCAATAAAAGGCTCAACGCCATCACAATCATCCCTCCCATAAGCCCCAAAAGACTGTCGTGTCCTTTGCCGTAAGCTCTGCTGGTAGGTAGAAGCTGATCCAGGCTGATATAGACCATAATGCCGGCCACAGCGGCAAAAAGGATTCCCATGATTTGAGAAGGAATGGCTCCTGAATCACCGGTGAGGAAAAGTCGGATTCCCACATAGGCAATCAAGGCACCTATTGGTTCAGCCAATCCGCTCATAAATGAGTAAAAAAATGCTTTTTTCCGATTCCCAGTGGCATAAAAAATGGGGACGGATACACTGATGCCTTCGGGGATATTATGGATGGCAATAGCAACGGCAATAGCAACAGCCAGTTGAGGATCTTCTAAACCTGATAAAAAGGTCGCCAAGCCTTCGGGGAAATTGTGAATTGTAATAGCCAGCGCCGTAAACAAACCGAGTCTTAAAAGATGGGCATGGTGAATATGATGGACATGATCAGGGGTTTCTTCATCCACCGCCCCTCGGGTGACTTCATTCAAATCCGGGAATTCAGCGTTCGGATCATGAAGAGGAGCAATTGCCCGCTTATCGAAAGGTTCATGTGGGTTTTCAATGGAAGGAATGAGATTATCAATGAAGCCAATGAGAAAGATACCTCCGAAAAATGCAGCAGTATTAATCCAAGCTCCCAGATTTTCCCCATAAGCAGCGCCTAATGCATCAAATCCTTTATAAAAAATTTCGACAAAGGAGACATAAAGCATCACACCGGCGGAAAATCCTGTGGCAACAGAAAGGAAGCGATAATTGGTCCGTTTGGCTGTAAAAGCTATGACACTGCCGATACCTGTCGCCATCCCGGCAATTAGGGTCAAATCAAAAGCAATCCAAAAATTTTCCATATTTTCGTTATGTCTCCTAACGCGTTAGGTTTTAAGATGATATAAAAGACTTGAGGTTACATATGGGAATGATGAATGATGAATGATGAATGATGAATTGGATAATTAGATTCTCGATAATTGCCACTCGATCTACCGACTGTCAACAGTGAACTACCGATTCTACACTCTATACAAAATTTCTTCATAAACAGGAAACGGCCAATGTTGTTTGGGTGTATGGCATTCCAGCCAGTCTCCTTCATCCCGGAGGGCGCTCATTGCGGACCGTAACACATCGCGCATCGTCAGGCATTCTTTGATGTTTTCAGGGTTGCAGGAAGGGTATTGGGACGCAACCGATTCGAGGGATTTGAGATTTTTCATAAAGGCAAGAACATGCCTTCGATAGTTTTGTACATGATCTTTTTCGGCACCGTGAGGTATTCCCGTATCGCTTTGAATTTTCACGAGCTCCAGGAGTTCTTTCTGATAGAGGAGAATC
>JASGMP010000034.1 GCA_030156395.1 Fidelibacterota bacterium | reverse complement strand
TTACCCCCGGGGTGGGGGGAGATACATAATTGAATTCATATATCCTATTTCTCTAATAATTTCATCATCAGATCAACAAAAAATCCGCTATCATTTATAAGAAGATGGAAGATGTAGGGACAGGCCGCGACCTGTCTGAAGTTAGTATTGCTCCGCTCCTGGCGTTTCAATCAAATCAATCAAATCAATCTTTTCAAAATATTCTCTGCGCTCTCCGCGAGAGGAAAAATCTCTTCACCCCCTCATTTCTCCCATTCCCAATTCTCAATTCTCAATTCTCAATTTCCAATTCTTCAATTAGTTTCATAAATTAATAAATTATTGACAATCAAAAATACAGGATGCACACCAATCTATGAAAGAACTACCCAAATTATATGACCCCAGTCAGGTTGAAGACAAATGGTACCAGACATGGACAGACAAAAATTATTTTCACTCTGAACCAAATCCGGATAAAAAACCGTATACGGTTATGATTCCTCCGCCCAATGTCACAGGGATGCTCACCATGGGTCACGTTTTAAATAATACCCTTCAGGATATCCTGGTCCGGAAAGCTCGGATGGAGGGATATGAAACGCTCTGGCTCCCTGGGACAGACCATGCCGGAATTGCAACACAGACTGCCGTGGAAAAAGATTTACGCCGAAAAGGGAAAAACCGGAAAGAATATTCCCGGGAGGATTTTCTGAAACTTGTGTGGGACTGGAAAAACCGCTACGGTGGTATCATTATTAAGCAGCTGAAAAAATTGGGTGTTTCCTGTGACTGGTCCCGTGAACGCTTTACTCTGGATGAGGGTCTCTCGAAGGCGGTCCGTGAAGCTTTCGTACGCCTGTATGAAAAAGGATACATTTATAAAGGGACCCGCATTGTGAACTGGTGTCCCGTCTCACTGACAGCTCTTTCCGACGAAGAAGTAATCTATAAAGAGGTCCACGGCCACCTGTGGTATATCCGTTATCCCCTGAAAGAAGATCTCTCCAAAGGTCTTACAATTGCCACAACCCGCCCTGAAACCATGCTGGGCGATTCGGCTGTGGCCGTTCATCCGGAGGATAAACGGTATAAGAATTTTATCGGTAAAACGCTTATCCTGCCTGTGGCAAATAGAGAAATTCCTGTTATTGCCGATGCGTATGTGGACCGTGAATTTGGGACCGGTGCCCTGAAAATCACACCCTGCCACGATCCCAATGATTATGAAATCGGTCGACGCCATGATTTGTCCTTTATCAATATTTTTCATCCCAATGCCACCCTGAATGATTCTGCCGGGGCAGATTATGAAGGTTTAACCCGGGAAGAAGCCCGGAAGAAAATTGTGAAAGAGCTGGAAGCACAAGGTGCTCTCGTCAAAGTGGAAACGTATATCCACAAAGTGGGTTACAGTGAACGGGCTGATGTC
The DNA here is from genome assembly GCA_030156395.1 of Fidelibacterota bacterium. Lineage (GTDB taxonomy): Bacteria > Fidelibacterota > Fidelibacteria > Fidelibacterales > Fidelibacteraceae > Fidelibacter. Next base: position 17,786 of record JASGMP010000034.1, on the reverse strand, counting down.
CCCATCGAACCCCGGGTCTCGGAACAGTGGTTTGTAAAAATGGAAGAATTGGCCAAACCAGCCCTGAAAGTCGTCAATGAAGGAAATATTCAGTTCAGTCCGAACCGCTGGGTGAAAACCTATAATCACTGGCTTGAGAATATTAAGGATTGGTGTATTAGCCGGCAGTTGTGGTGGGGACACCGGATTCCCGTTTTTACTTGCACAGCTTGTGGTTGGGAAAATGCCCTCCGGGAAGATCCGGACCACTGCCCCAGGTGCGGCTCCGATAAAATCAAGCAGGATGATGATGTGTTGGATACCTGGTTCAGTTCCTGGCTGTGGCCTTTTTCCACTTTGGGATGGCCGGATAAAACAGACGATCTGAAATATTACTACCCGACTGACGATCTGGTAACCGCCCCGGATATTATCTTTTTCTGGGTCGCCCGTATGATCATGGCGGGACTTGAATTCGTGGGGGATATTCCTTTTAAGAATGTTTACTACACGGGGCTCATTCGGGATGCTCAGGGACGGAAGATGAGCAAATCTCTGGGAAATTCTCCCGACCCACTTGATTTGATAGACCGGTTTGGTGCTGATGCCCTGCGCTTTGGAATTATGCTGATTGCCCCACAGGGACAGGATATTCTTTTTGACGAAAACCGCATTGAAGTCGGGCGGAATTTCATGAATAAACTCTGGAATGCCAGCCGCTTCATTTTGATGAACCGTCCCCATGATTATAACTTCAAACGCTATAATCCACGGAATATGAATCTGGAAACGCCGGACCTCTGGATCCTGGGAAAATTGCAAATGACCATTAAATCAGTGAATAAAAACCTGAAAAAATACCGGTTTAATGACGCAGCAAAGGATATTTACGATTTTACCTGGAGCTATTTTTGTGATTGGTATATTGAACTAATCAAATCCAGTTTTTACGGGGATGATCCCGAAAGAAAAGAGAGATCCCTTGGGACGGCCATCTTTGTGCTTAGAAACATTCTTAAACTCCTTCATCCCTTTGCTCCTTTTATTACTGAAGAAATCTGGCAATCTGTCAAACATGCGGATGAGCCGGATATCATGGTGAGCAACTGGCCGGAAATTTTCAGGATTCCCGGAGTGGATAAAACTGAAGAGCAAATGCGACTCTTAATGGAAGTGATTACGGCAATCCGGACGATTCGCAGCGAGATGACGGTCCCCCCGTCTAAGAAAGCAGATGTCTTGATTCATGGAGGAAATCCTGACCAGAGGATTATCCTGCAGGAGAAAATGGAATATATCCGTGCCTTGGCGAAAGTTGGAAACCTGACGATTTGTGAAAATCTTGAAAAGCCGAAACTCAGCGCCACTGCAGTCGTTGAAAATCTTGAAATTTACGTCCCCCTGGCCGGCCTGATTGATGTGGATAAGGAAAAAAACCGGTTGAAAAAAGAGATTGATAACCTGGAAAAACATCTGTCCGGTGTGAAGAAAAAACTGCAAAATCCTCACTTTATCCATAAAGCTCCGGAAAATGTCGTGCAGTATGAACGGGATAAGAGAAAATCCATGGAAGATAATCTCTCCCTGCTTAAGGCAAATCTGGCCCGCTTGGACGATTAAGGGCTATGTAATCCTGAATGGAGGTGTCTATGTTTCGTCTGTTGATGGTTTTATTTTTCTTTTGCTCATCACTCGGGGCGGGTGTCCCTGAAATATTGATTTTACCCAACTCTGGTGCCTGGGTGACCCTGGAAGAGGAGCCCACAGAGATTCATGAAAGACTCTATTTATCCACCTATGGAATGAATGTCCGTCCGGGTACTGTCTGGAAATCAGCAAAACCGGAAGGGTTACTCCGTTTTTCTTATCCCCGGTTCGGTTTATTTGAACTTGAAGAAGGAACAGATATCCATCTGGTTCTGAAAGAAAGCCTGGATATCCGGGGCCGGTTTCTGAAATTTAAGGACAACACTCTCTATGTCGGAAAAGATGATGGCATCCTGTTGATTGATCCGTCCAATATTCTCTATTATGAAATCCCTGAACTTCCCGTGGACAAAACACTGGAGTATTTCCCGCCAGCGTTATCCTCCAAAAAACGGAGTGTACCAGTGAACTATGGATTTCAAACCGGTGATTTTTCATGGTCTGCTGAATATGAACTTCGGTGGATAAGTGACGAAAAAGCGGTTTTTTCACCCTGGTTCCGGCTGACCAACCGGGGAAGCGGAACATTGATGAATGCAAAAGTTACACTCTTGGCCGGCGATGTAAAAACCGGGCAGGTGGTACGGGAAGACATGATGATGAGAGCTCCCAAGGGAATGGGCATGACGTATGCCGCCGAGGCAGCTTCAGCTGCGGAAGCACCGCAAAGTTCAGGGGATAATTATATTTTCAAGCTCAAAGACTTTGTGACCTTTCTTCCGCGAACCGATTTCAGGGAAGCGCTGGCTGAACCGGTAGAGTTAATACCTGATAAGGTGTATATCGTGACCGGCAATTCCTTTTCTTCTTCAGGATCGATTCCCCGCCATGCCGATTTGGAATTAACCCTGATTATGAAAAAAACAGGTAAAAACGACCTTATTCTCCCCGAAGGAACACTCCGGATTTTTGATGAAAATGGCGTTTTCGCCGGAGAAGTGTCAGTCCCCAATACCCCTGCCAGTGAACCATTGACTGTATCACCCGGGAAATCCTTTGATCTGGTATATGAAAGAACTATCCTGGATTATCAACGGGAAAGAGAGACGTCGGAAGGTCGTATCCGCTATGAGATCCGCAATCAAAGTGATAAAACACTCCCTGTGATTCTCCGGGATCGCTGGCATGGAAACTGGACGGTGAAAAATGCAAGCCATAAAACGGAGAAAAAATCCGCTACGGAACTGGAAATTCCCCTGACATTGAAGGGAGGGGAATCCGTGACGGTTGAATATACGTGTTATGTTAGTTACCGGTAACGAGCCGTGCACCCCTTTTTAGATCAGAATGTCGGTCAGGTCCCCTTTATCGGCCGTGCCCGGGAAACGATTCTCAATGACATGGGTATTGCGACCGTTGAAGACTTGTTAACTTATTTTCCTCGTCGTTATCTGGACAGAACCACCATCAAAAGCATTGGGAATTTGGTAACCGGGGAAGAATGCACGGTGGTGGGTGAAGTGGTGAATAGTGTTCTCCAGCAACACCGGCGCCGGAAAATTCTTCATGTAACACTCCGGGATGCTACGGGCTATTTAACCCTGAACTGGTTTCAGGGATACCAGTGGATCCAAAAAATTCTCAAGCCCGGTGAAACGATATCGGTGAGTGGAAAAGTCGATTTTTTCCGCGGCCATACAATGACCCATCCGGATTTTGACTTTGTAGATCGCGATCAGCTGAACACAGGAATGCTGGTACCGGTTTATCCTCTGACTCAGGAACTTCGAAAGCGCGGACTCAATTCCCGGGTCTTCCGAAGAATTTTCAACCGCCTCTTTAATCAATGTCCACCCCAGTTACCGGATCCCCTGCCCGACGACGTTCTTCATCAAATCCGGATTTTACCCTACCGGGATGCCCTGTATCAAATGCATTTCCCTGACGATGAAGCATCGTTGAAAAAGGGGTGGTTCCGCTTCAAGTTCCAGGAATTGTTCATGCTTCAATTGCTTCTGGCCATCAAGAAAAAAACCATCCGACAGCAAAAAAGTCCCTATGTGTGTTCACATGCAGGTGATTTGATTCACAAGCTCTATCACTCCCTTCCCTTTGATTTGACGAATGCGCAGAAACGGGTTATTCGTGAAATTTATGAAGATTTACGATCCGGCCATATCATGAACCGCCTGCTCCAGGGAGACGTAGGCAGCGGGAAAACGTTGGTTGCCGCTGCATCAGCAGCCATTATGATTGATAATGGTTATCAAACCGCTATCATGGCTCCTACGGAAATTCTGGCCAATCAGCATTATATGAATTTCAACCAGCTTTTCATGCCGTTGAATATCCCCATTGCCCTGCTAACCGGTCGTTTGGGTGCAGCACAAAAGCGGAAAAGCCTGATTCATGTTGCCAATGGACAAACACCCATCGTCATTGGAACTCATGCGTTGATTCAGGAGGGGGTGACATTTAAAAAACTGGGTTTTGTCGTAGTAGATGAACAACATCGATTTGGAGTGGATCAGCGGGGATTACTGATTAAAAAAGGGATGAACCCACATGTCCTTTCCATGACGGCAACACCTATCCCCCGGACTCTCTCTCTCTCCCTCTATGGGGATATGGATGTATCCATTCTGGATGAAATGCCACCGGGTCGCAAAACAGTCCGGACACGTGTGGTTTCTCCTGGTGGATTGGCACAAGTCTATGATTTCATCCGGAAGGAAGTCCGGAACGGACGCCAGGTTTACGTGGTGTATCCCTTGATCCGTGAGAGTGAAAAAATGGATCTGAAAGCGGCTGAAGCCGGATATGAGGAATTGCGGGATGAGATTTTTCCCGATTTGAAAGTGGCTCTCCTGCACGGAAGAACTCCATCCCGGGAAAAAGAAGCAGTGATGCAGGATTTTAAAGACGGAAAAATCCATATCCTGGTTTCTACGACGGTGATTGAAGTCGGTGTGGATGTCCCCAATGCCAGCATCATGATGATTGAAAACGCAGAACGGTTTGGACTCACCCAGCTTCATCAGCTCCGTGGACGGGTAGGGCGTGGTGCCGAACAAAGTTATTGTTTATTGGTGAATCGGAAAAATACCGAACAAGGCAATACCCGTTTGCACATTCTGGAAAAAAGTTCAGATGGTTTCGAAATTGCTGAAGCGGATTTGCAACTGCGGGGACCCGGAGAATTTTTCAGCACCCGACAACATGGCGATTCCGGACTCAAAATTGCTGATCTGGTAAGTGATATGCCAATTATGATCAAAGCCAGGAATGAAGCTTTTAAGCTGGTTGAAAAAGATCCTCAAATCCTTTTGCCACGCCATAAAAACCTCCGGGATTTCTTTTTGAAACATTATCGGGATAAATTAGATTATGCCAACATTGGGTAATGTGCTTCGAAAAAAAGGGGAACCTCTGTGACTGACAGATCTATATAGATATATTCTTTAATTTCTTTGATATAAAAAACAGGAAAGAACTCATGACAAAAGATAAAATGAAATTCTGGTTGGGACTGATTGCTTTTTTGGGATCGTTTGTAGTGTATTTTAGAACCATGGCTCCCACACTATCATTCTGGGATTGCGGCGAGTTCATTGCAACATCCTATATTATGGGTGTGCCTCATCCTCCGGGGAGTCCCATTTTTCTTCTTTTGGGGCGTATTTTTACCATGATTCCTCTGAATCCGGATATTGGATGGAGGATGAATCTGATGTCTCCCATTGCCTCTGCCGGTGCCGTTCTTCTCTTGTATTTGATTATCATTCAGTTCAGCCACTTTTTTACTGCAAAAGATCAGAACGGTTATAAACCGTGGATCGTTTATCTCAGTGCCTTCATCGGTGCTATGACATTTGCGTTTACGACCAGCCATTGGTTCAATGCCGTGGAAGCCGAGGTTTATGCCATGAGTACTTTTTTTACGGCAGTTGTTGTCTGGCTGGTTCTTAAGTGGCATGAAGCCGATGAACACCATGCCCGCGGCGAGCGGTATCTCATTCTCATTGCTTACCTTATCGGACTAGCTATCGGCGTGCACATGTTGAACCTTTTGGCGCTCCCCTTTATTGCGTTGATTATCTATTTTCGCTATAAAGACTTCAAATGGGGACCGCTGATCCTTCTGGCAGCCGTTACAGGAATTTATTTTCTAATCATCAATACAGGAATTATCCGAGGGACAGCCCGTCTGGCCCTGCTCATGGGTATCAACACTGCTGCGATCGCATTTCCCCTGGCTATCGCTGCTATCCTCCTGATCATTTTTATTGCTTATGTCGTGTTAAAAGCACTTCTGAAAAATTTTGCCCCAACCTGGAAATGGACCCAAATTGCCCTCATAGGTCTGGCCTTGATTACCATTGGATACTCTTCTTACGAAACAATTTTTATTCGCTCCCTCAAAAATCCAAATATTGATGAAAACGATCCTGAATCGGTCCGACAAGCTGTTGCCTACCTTGAACGGGAACAGTATGGAGATATAACATCTGATCGTACAGCCCGCTGGCGGGAATCTCCTAACCGGAATCAGTACTCCGGTCCCTGGGACTTTTTCTGGAAATACCAGGTGAAAAAAATGTATATCCGGTATTTCAACTGGCAATTTATCGGTCGGACTGGCGATCAGCTGGATCCTTCAAAATTATGGGGAATTCCTTTTCTTGTGGGATGGTTTGGCATGTTTTACCACTTTATGCGGGACCGGAACAGGGCGTTGTCGGTTTTGGCCCTCTTTTTTATGACCGGGCTGGCCGTTATTATTTATCTGAATCAGCCCGATCCACAACCCCGCGAGAGGGATTATTCCTATGTAGGTTCCTTCTTTGCTTTCTCTATCTGGATCGGCCTGGGTGTTTACGGTATACTCAACTGGGTGAACAGGCTGAAAAACCAAAAAGTCAAATCCTGGCTGGTGCCGGTAACCGCTGTGGTACTTCTGCTGGTGCTTCCGGTGAATATGCTCCGGGCCAATTATAAGGAACATAACCGCCATGGCAATTATGTGGCATCGGATTATGCCTATAATTTGCTGAATTCCGTTGCACCCAACGGTATCCTTTTTACCAACGGCGATAACGACACCTTTCCTCTCTGGTATATGCAGGAGGTGGAAAAGGTCCGTACAGATGTCAGGGTTGTCAACTTGAGTCTTTTGAATACCCCCTGGTACATCCTCCAGCTCAAACATAACGAACCCAGACTGAATATCCCTTTGACGGATGAACAAATTGAACAAATGACAGTTATCCCCTGGAAATCCCGGGAAATGTCCATTGAAGTCCCGAAAGAACTAAATCCCAATGGGAAAATCACCTGGCGTATGGATCCGGGTTTTCGGGATATTGGGCTCAGGGTTCAGGATCAGATGATCTATATTCTGGCCCGTGCAGCTGCCTGGGAACGGCCCGTCTATTTCGCCGTCACGGTTCCTGATGATAACCGCATCGGCCTTGGGGACTATCTTTCCATGGAAGGACTCGCAATGCGTCTGCACCCGAAAAAAGTTCCCCATGTGGATCCGGACAAGATCTATGAAAACTTTACCCAAACGTACCGGTTCAGAAATCTTGCCAATCCGGATGTATTCCTGAACAACAATATCAAGCGGTTAATGCAGAATTACCGGACCTGTGCCATGCAGGCTGTTATGGCTTTTCTTGAAAAGGGAGAAAAGGACAAAGCCAAGTATCTCCTGGATTTTCTCGAAGCAAAAATCCCGGAAGAAAATATCCCCATCTATCATCCTGAACTCATGCTTCAAATGGGAAGACTCTATCTGGAAACCGGGGATACGTCTGAAATGTTGGAACGGGTAGAGCGCTATGTGAACCGGGATAATCTGGGATATAACGAGTATTTCAATGCCGCCCAGGTTTACTATATGGATTTGCAGGACTACGAAAAAGCCGCATCCGTGATGGAAAATGCCTATCTGCTCCGTCCCCGGGATGCACGAACCGTGGGAATGCTGGCGCTGATTTACAGGGAAGCCGGGAAATATGACCAGGCCCTGGAATTGCTGGATCGTTGGCTGAGCGATGTGGCTCCTGGAGATCCAAATGCCCTTCAGATGAAAGAACAAATACTCAAACTTAAAGAAGAACAAAGCAAACAGGAATAAACAAGTGGGGGCCAAAGCCCCCTTTTTTCTATGATCAAAGTCAGTATCATTATTCCCCATTATAATGGCCGGGATATTCTTAAAGAATGTCTGGATTCGCTGAAAAAATCCACATATCCCCATGTTGAGATTCTTTTGGTGGATAACGGGTCCACCGATGATAGTCTCGAGATGGTTGAAAAAGAACATCCGCAGGTAAAAATCATACGGAACCAAAAAAATCTGGGTTATGCCGGGGGTTGCAATGTGGGTGTGGCTCATGCACAAGGGGAATATTTTCTAATTTTAAATAATGATACGATTCACGATCCACCCTGGATTGAAGAAATGGTTAAATGGCTGGATTCCCATCCCCGTACCGCCACAGTGATGCCTAAAATTCTTTCCTACCGTCAACGGAACCGTTTTGACTATTCAGGTGCGGCCGGTGGTTTTCTGGACTATTACGGCTATCCCTTTGCCAGAGGCAGGCTTTTTGACTACCTGGAGACCGATCAGGGACAATACGATACACCCATGGAAATATTCTGGTCCAGCGGAACCGCTTTTATGGTCCGGAAAAAAGCATTGGACGAAAGTGGACTGTTTGATGAAACCTTTTTTGCCCACATGGAAGAAATTGACCTACACTGGCGTTTCCATTTGCTGGGGTGGTCTGCTTATTGTATTCCCGTTTCAATCATCTGGCACCATTCAGGATGGACCCTGCCTCCCGACTCCTACCGAAAAAAATACTTGAATCACCGGAACAATCTGATCATGCTGCTGGCCAATTATTCAGTACTTTCACTCCTATGGATCACACCGCTCCGTTTTATTCTGGATTGTCTATCGGGAGGATTTGCCCTGATCAAAGGGGATTTTAAACGGGTTGCCGCTTTGTTTGCAGCCTATGTCTGGCTTTTATGCCATCTGCCTTATCTGGTGAAAAAACACCGAAAGCATCAATCCCTCCGTAAAATCAGTGATTCTCACATTCGAAAAAAGATGTTTCCATTTCCCATCCCCCTCAAGGTTTATATTTTTGGGAAAAAAACGTTTTCCGAAATCATAAGTAACAGTGATTGAATAATGGCTACGATGAAAAATCGCACACACTATATGAGACGAAGTCTCCGAACTTACTGGAAAAATTTTGTGTTGTAACCTCTTTTATCTGTATCTATTCTTTTTATCATTCTTTTGCTTTTAACATCCCGGGATATGGTTGTGTTTGTCTAAATTGGTGCGATATCTTTCATTTTCTATGCCAAATCCCATGCAAAATCTGTATGGCCAGAGCCGTCCTGCCTGGTTATTTCACCAGGTTTTGGAGGGATCAATTTTTGCATTGATTCCCGTTTATCCTGCCATATTATGGGCCTTTGTTTATTGGATATACCATCCTTTTCATGCTGGCTACAGATGCGAAACATCCATCGGCAACCAGTGCTGCCCTTGGGGTAGCCCTTACGGGATTTCAATGGGAGGTTGCCATTGCAGTTTTAGGGGGAGTGCCGTGCTCCTCACCCTATCCCACCATTTTAGCACATATTTACTTCTGGATTTTTCCTGGCTCGACATCCCAGGGAGAAAATCTACCCGCAAATATGAGAATCGTTCTCAAAATCCCTGGTAAAAACGAGAAAATAATCACGATTTAAAGTTTTTAATCGAGAAAAAAAGGATTATTACTTGGGTAATTATTAAGGGGATAATACATTCTTGTGCGGATAATTCTCAGGTTTTATACACATAAAATTGAAGTGAAGAAAGGGGTGGATTCATGCAAGGATCAGAAAACATTGTCCGGAAAGCCGTCAGGGAATACGGTAAGGGCCGTGAGAACCTTCTACCCATTCTTCAGATGGTACGGAAAGAACATAATTACCTGTCTGAAGATCAGTTGCGCGAGATTGCCACGGAGATGGATCTCTCATCGGCGGATGTATTTGGGGTGGCCACATTTTATTCTTTTATGGATATGCAGCCCAAGGGGAAAAACATCATTCGGGTTTGTAAAACTATTACCTGTTTCATGAAGGGTAAGGATTCGATTATCTCTGCTTTGGAAGACGCCCTGGGCATCAAAATGGGTGAAACAACACCAGACCGGAAATTCAGTCTTCTGGAAGCAAATTGTATCGGCTGGTGCCACAAAGGGCCTGCTATGCTGATCAACGACAAAGTATATACAGAGCTAACCCCTGAAAAAGCCATCCAGGCTTTAGATGAATACATGTAAGGAGACGACCATGGTCATGACACGTGAAGAAAAACTGGCCAGGATCAATGCCCATCAGGAGCGGGTTAATCTGATCTTTGAGAAGATTGATACGCAAGGACTGATGGAAAAGGTCATGAAGCTGGAAAACAACAAGATTTTGGAATATATTAAAGAATCCGGTTTGAAAGGCCGGGGTGGTGCCGGTTTTCCCACCTACCTGAAGTGGAAACTGGCTGCAGATCAGAAAAGTGACATGAAGTATGTGATCTGTAATGCCGATGAAGGCGAGCCCGGGACATTCAAAGACCGGAAAATCTTGGAAGAGCAAGCAGACAAGGTTTTTACCGGAATGGCAATCTGCGCCAAGGTTATTGGAGCATCTGAAGGGTATGTCTATTTACGGGGCGAATACAATTACCTGGTTCCTTTGCTGACAACCAGGATGAATGCTTTCAATGAAGAGATGAATCAGCTGGGACTCAATTTTACACTTAAGCTTCGGAGTGGTAGTGGTGCTTACATCTGTGGCGAGGAAACAGCCCTGATTGAATCTATGGAAGGATACCGGGGAGAAGCCCGGAATAAACCGCCTTTTCCTGTGGAAAAAGGGTATTTGGGCAAACCTACTGTGATTAACAATGTGGAAACCCTGGTTTATTGTACGATGATTGTCATGAATGAAGGGGGAAAATTCAAAACCTTCGGGACAGAAATCTCCACAGGATCCAAGGTGTTTTCCGTATCCGGTGATGCCGATGTGGAAGGTATTTATGAACTTGAACTGGGTATGACTATTCAGGAATTTGTGGATCTGTTCGGAGACGGAGATACCAAGGCTGTTCAGGTTGGAGGTGCTTCCGGATTTTGTGTCCCCCGAAAGAAGTTTAAAGAGACGATTATCGGCTTTGAAGGAGTCCCTACCGGTGGATCCATGATGCTCTTCAACAGTACCCGCTCTATGTATCATATTCTGATGAATTACATGGAATTTATGCAGGAAGAATCCTGTGGTCAGTGTACCCCCTGCCGTGTAGGATGCCAGCAATTGGTGAAGGGAATCCAGGCGATCAAGCATAAAAAACGTCCCGCCACCTATCTGGATGACCTGGTTAAACTGGCTAAAACCATGCGGGTCGCTTCGAAATGCGGGCTGGGTCAAAGTGTAGCCAATCCTTTTATTTCGATTGTCGAAAATTTTCGTGAAGAAATTATCTATTAATTCCGGAGGAATCCATGAGTGAAAATAAGCAAAAATTGATTTCTGTCACCATCGATGGGACCCCGGTAGCCGTCCCGGAGAACACCACGATACTGGATGCAGCAAAATTGCTGGGTGTATACATTCCAACCCTTTGTCACCATGAAGATCTCTGTGTTGCAGGGAACTGCCGGGTCTGTATGGTGGAAGTAAAAGGGTCACGGACTCTGCAGGCATCCTGTGCTACACCGGTGTCTGACGGGATGGAAATTTATACCAACAGTCGCCTGGTCCGGACAGCCCGGAAGCACGTCATAGAATTATTGCTGAGTGAACACCGGGGAGACTGTCTGCGTTGTTACCGTAACGGAAATTGTGAATTGCAGGCATTGGCCAATGAATACCGGATCGATCAGGGCGTTTTTATTGATCTTCATAAAGAGGATCAGGTGGATATTTCATCGCCGGCGATTCAGAAAGATGACAGTAAATGTATCCGTTGTCAGCGCTGTGTCAGAGCCTGTACCGAACTTCAGTCTGTCAGTGCCCTCTGTGTTGCCCATAAAGGGGCGGATATGCGTATCACCACTTTCTGGGATAAAGCCCTGGCCTACGTGGTGTGTACCAATTGTGGCCAGTGTGTGGCCCATTGTCCCACAGGAGCCCTGACGGAACGGAATTATGTGGAAGATGTTTGGGATGCTATATATGATCCCACCAAGCATGTAGTTGTCCAAACTGCACCGGCTATCCGAGTCTCTATTGGTGAAGAAGTGGGGCTTGAGCCGGGCCAGCGTGTGACCAAACAACTGGTGACAGCCTTGCGCCGCCTTGGATTTGACAGTGTACTGGATACAGACTTCACAGCCGATTTGACGATTATTGAAGAAGGAAATGAATTGCTCCATCGGCTGACCAAAGCGATCCGGGATAAAGAAGACGTGGCTTTGCCCATGATCACGTCTTGCTCACCTGGCTGGATTAAATATATCGAACATGAATTCAGCAACCATCTGGACCACCTTTCTACCTGTAAATCACCTCAGCAGATGTTTGGTCCCCTGGCAAAAACCTATTATGCTGAGAAAATCGGTGTGGATCCAAAAGATATGGTGGTAGTATCTATTATGCCCTGTACGGCCAAGAAATTTGAAGCAGCCCGCCCCGAGATGATGGCTAGTGGCCTCAGAGATGTGGATTATGTATTGACAACCCGTGAACTGGGACTCATGATTCGTCAGGCCGGTATTGATTTTACGAAGCTTGAAGAAGGGGATTATGATTCCATTCTCGGTAAATCCACTGGTGCTGGTGCAATTTTTGGCGTCACCGGCGGCGTGATGGAAGCAGCTCTGCGTACTGCGTATGAACTTATTACTGGTCGGGAAATTCCGTTCCCAAATCTAGACATTAAACCGGTTCGCGGCCTAAAGGGCGTGAAAGAAGCTACCCTGAAAATTGAAGGAACGCTTGAAAAATATAAATTTCTGGAAGGTGTCGAGCTAAAAGTCGCCATCGGCCATGGGCTGACCAATGCCCGGAAAATCATGAAACAACTGGAAAGCGGCGAATCTCCCTACCATTTCATCGAAATTATGGCCTGTCCCGGTGGATGTATCGGCGGTGGGGGACAACCCATTCCCACGACCAATGAAATCCGGATGAAACGGTCAAATGCCATCTATGATGAAGATGAGAAAATGCAATACCGGAAATCTCACGAAAATCCGGAAATCATCGGGATCTATGAAGATTTTCTGAAAGAACCCTTAGGACATAAATCTCATGAACTTTTACATACTACATACGTAAAAAGAGAAAAGAACTAAATATTTTCCCATCCCCCAACCCCAGAACGAGGACCGCTAAACCGGCCCTCGTTCACTTTCAGGATGGATTTTTGTGCTATACAGCGTATCCTGTAAGATAGTATTCTAAGAAAAATAATGTAAAGGGTTACGATTTTATTTTTCTTGATCCTTTTCGTATATTCCCAAAATCACTGGAGCAATCACAATGTCTTTAAAAAAATATCTTTTCCTTGTTTTAAGTTTTTCTGTTTTTGCCTTTTATCTGGCTGGTGCACCAAAAGGTGAACTGATAGCTCCAGGTGTTTGGTACTATCACGACCGTCAGGAATCCATCCCATGGGATATCCACGTGGTGACGGTATGCCTTTCAAATCCTGCAGTATCCGTGGAAACAACAAAAGCAGGCAACCAGCTTCGGGCTCTGGAAAAGACATCCTCCATGGTTTCCCGGTTCAGGGGGAATGTTGTGGCGGCGGTAAATGCCGATTTTTTTCAGAGTGACGGCATGCCTGTCGGTGCTCAGGTGATTCAGGGAGAGTTGATCAAAAATCCAACCAATCGGGCCGTTTTTGGTATAACGGAGGCAATGGAACCATTTATTTGTATGGTTGACCTCGATGCCTTTCTCTTAACACCGGACAATATCTGTTATGAAATCAGTCAGATCAACGGGGCAAGAAATAAAGATAATCTGGTCATGTTTACTCCCTATATGGGCTCCGAATCTCCGGCAAATCAGTGGGGAACTGAGATGTCAGCCCGGTGTTTTGAAGGATATGCTGTCAATGATTGGTTTCAGGTGGTGGTGACTGAAAAATCGGGGTTATTGGGGCCATTGCAGAAACCCACAGGGATACCGGAGGATGGAATGGTATTATCTGCCCATGGGAAAGCCAAGCGGTTTGCCGACAGACATATTGGAGAAGGAGATACTTTGAATCTGATGCTCAGACTTCCACCTGTGAAAGATCCGATTTATACTCTGGTAGGAGGAATTCCTCGTATCATCCGGGATGGCAAAATTTCTATTGAACACTTGGAAGAGAATTTATATGAAGAATTCCGTACAACCCGTCATCCCCGGACGGCTGTCGCTTTTGATAAAACGAAAGACACCTTGTATCTGATGGCAGTGGATGGGCGTCAACCCCGGCATAGTGTGGGAATGTCCCTGGATGAGCTGGCGGATTACTTGAAAAAGCTTGGAGCCTATCAAGCCTTAAACCTGGATGGTGGTGGATCCACTACCATGATGGTTCGTGGAAAAGTTGTAAATAAACCGTCTGATGTCACAGGGGAACGGGCTGTATCCAATGCATTGCTGATTGTCACCCGTAGTTCAGATCCAGTTCAGTGACAGGGCAATAAACGCCAGGCCGTTGATGATGCCATGGATTCCTATACCCACCCATGTGTTTTTACGCATATAGGTAAACCAGGGCACAACGATGAGGATGGGTAAAAGCAGGATCATGAGATCAAAGCCAAAAGCAGCATGAAAGAAGAACCAGAGTCCGGCATTCAGGATCCAGCCTGATTTACCAAACGCCGTCACCTGACGCGGTAAAAGATACCCCCGCCAGAGAAATTCTTCGCCAAAGATATTTAATAGAAAAAAAGGAATCCCAAAAACAAGGTGCCAGTCTTTTCCTTCCGGGAAACCTGAAAAATTCAGGAAGGGTGGCTCAAGAGTGAGAGGGAGACCAATCCAGGACATCCCTTTTAATATCAGTCCCATCCCGGCAGCTGAAACAAAGATACCCAAAACGATCCATAACAAATCCCCGGACCTGAAATTTGTCAAACGAAGGCGGCTATAAAATTCATGGGCTGAATCTTTAAAACCATCTCTTCGTGTTTTGATAATCGCTGTGATAAGCATGGGAAGGAATACGCCACCACCACCCAGGATAAACCAGCAATAAACAGATTCTAGTCCGCTGTAATTCTGTAAGAGAGGAATGCCATGCCAGGTCAGGATCCATAAAAGAATCCCGAAGATGCCAAAATAAACAATTGATTTTTCAACATTCACCGAACGGATGAATTTTTCCATAAGAGCTCCCAAATCAATTTTTTTAAAGTTACAGAATAATCATCCTAAAAAAATCAAGGGAATAAAAAAAGGCGCTGAATATATTCAACGCCTTCAGGATCTATATAGGTTTTTACAGGTTCATGATTTTTTTCATGGCATTTTCGGCTGCCTTGGTCAGTGGATAGACGGCTGGTGAAGCGGTAAGCATAGGCTGGGTGCCGATTTGAGCCGTCAGAACAGCATTCAGATTCATCTTATTTTGGATGATAAAACCCAGAATATTGGTCAGTTCACCGGTACTGGAACCTCCGATGACTTCTCCGCCGATCACAACTCCGGAATCTTTGGCAACAATGAGTTTCACAAGCTGATTGTGCATTCCCGGCAGACATCCGGGATGGCGGTCCGGTGCCTCAAATGTCCCGGAAACCACATCAAATCCTTCAGCGATTGCCTGAGCCTCTGTCAAGCCGGCCGTTCCAAAACCATGATTATCCAAGGCTGTGGAATAAATGGCAATAGTTCCACTGAATGTTTTCAAGGCAGACAGTTTGTAAAGATTCATACCGGCAATCCGTCCCTCAGCACAAGCTGTGGATGCAAGCATGACACCGGTGGTTTTACGTGTGACGAAGTCTCTTTTTTCTGCACAATCTCCCACAGCCATGATATCGGGTGTGGGCGTACGCATATATTCGTCAACAACGATAAATCCACAATCATTGAGCTTGAGCCCGGCTTCTTTTGCCAATGAAGTATTGGGGGTATAACCGACAGAAAGAATGACAACCTCCGCATCTAATGAGGTTCCGTTTGTCAGTTGAACCCCTGTGACTTTTTGACCGTGACCAATCATTTCTTTTACACCTGTACCTGTAACAACTTTAATGCCACGTTCTTTCAGGAGCTCTTCTGCCCGGACTGCCAGCTCTTTGTCAAACGCCAGGTTCAGAATATTTGGCAGGATTTCTACAAGGGTTACATCCAATCCGGCTTTATTCAGTTCATCAGAGACTTCCACACCGATAAATCCACCCCCGACAACAATCACTTTCTTTTTGTCTTTCAGATATTGTTGAATGCTGTCAAGATATTCTTTATTCTTGGGAATGGTAAAAACCCCTTCTAAATCCACGCCGGGCAACCTCCGGGGTTTCTTGGGGAGTGATCCCGTGGCCATAATAAGTTTTTCATACCGAATATGGGTACCATCAGCTGTGATTGCAGTTTTTTCATCCTTATTGAGACTCAATACCTCATCATATTTAATGCGGACACCGGCTTTTTCCGCCATGGTAGGAGGGAAAATGTTTTTTTCTGTACTGCAGACGGTGCTGAAAATGTAGGGAATCCCGCAAGGGATCATGGCTGTTTTTTCCTTTCGGACCATGAGGACATCCTTATCAGGATGAAAAAATTTTCCGGTTGACGCAGCGACAATTCCCGCGGCGCTACCGCCAATAACCAATACGTCTGTTTTTTCCATTATAAATCTCCTTTTTAAGTATGTGTACAGGTATTGTCACCTGTGGGTAAAATGCCTTCGGCCAAAGCTTTGACAAGTTCTTCCGGCTGCCAGTCAGGAACTCCGATATGAGTGCTAATCCCGTTGGATTCAAAAAGATCCCGGGCTTTCTGCCCCATGCCCTCGGCTATGATTGCTGTGACCTGCAGGGATGCCAGCCAACGGGGATATACACCAGGCTGATGAGTAGGGGGAACCATGAATTTTATATCCCTGATTTTACCCGCTTCAACTTCATATATTCCAAAACATTCACAATGCCCAAAATGAGGTGACAATTTGGTACCATTCAAGGGGACGGCTATTCGTTTCATACAACTCCTTTTGTTTGCTGTAATGAACAAATGTTTATAAAGATAGGAAAAAAGCATGATATTTCCAAAATTCTTTACAGGGAATTTCCAGAAATTTCATGGTATATTTAGATAGACAGGAGGGCTTTATGAATGATTCTTATTCTCAAAAGACACGAATTAAAAGTCACGAGACAGACTATCGGCTTCAATTAAAAGTTTCTGCATTGCTTCAGCATTTTCAGGATGTAGCTGTTACACACGCCCTGCTTCTGGGGGTAGGGTATGAAGATATGAAAAAATTGGGTCTTTTCTGGGTGGTCACCCGGTTTCATATCGAAATAGATCGCATGCCTGTTTATGATGAAGAAGTGGAAGTCCTTACATGGCCCAAGGGAGCTGAAAGCCGGGGGAAAAAAACCTCCGGCAAAAAGGATGATTTTGTTTTCATCCGTGATTTTCTCATGAATGATAGCGGGGGCCACTGCCTGGTGCGTGCTACCTCATCGTGGGTGATTCTGGATTTTAAACAAAAACGCTTGCAACCAGTTGAAAAATTTCCCCTTAAAATGCCTGAAAACCGTGGAAAACATGCTATAACTGCCACACCCCGAAAAATTCCTGAAGCTGAATTTCCCATGATGGTATACCGAAAACAGGTGGGATACAGTGATATCGATTTGAATTTACATGTCAACAATACCCGGTATGCAGATTGGATTATGGATGTCTTTTCCCGAGATTTTTTTGAAAAACATACATTAAAAAAACTGGAAATCAACTATCTGAAAGAAGTCTTCTGGGATGATAAAATCGACCTGTTTAAAGCCGACGCCGGACAGGAGAATGCTTTTATTGTTGAGGGGATTGAACAGCGGACAGGTAAAGTGTCCTTTAGGGCTTTTCTTTTGTTCGTTTAAACGTTGTTGACAGTCGGCAGTGGACAG
>JASGMP010000033.1 GCA_030156395.1 Fidelibacterota bacterium | reverse complement strand
AACAGAGAAAATGGGGAGTTTCTGGGATACAACCAGGGAATTGAAGACATCAATCATGGGAATATTCGTCCGGATCATGCGGTCCGGAATAATCCGTTTCGCAGGATTGACGGAGGGACCGGCAATTTCAATCATATTTTCCGTCAGTTCCGGGCCTTTGTCCCGGGGCTGGCCGCTTCCGTCAAAAATTCGTCCTAACATATTTTCTGAATAGGCAACCTGCATGGGGTGTCCTAAAAAGCGAACCTCGTCTTCAGTAGAAACCCCCTTGCTGCCGGCAAAGACCTGGAGGGATACAACATCCTGATCGATTTTAATCACCTGTGCCAGTGTTTTACCCCGGGATGTTGTGACTTCCGCCAATTCTTCGTAGGAAACACCTTCCGCGCGGACCGTAATCACATTTCCAATGACACTGAGTATTCTATTGTAAACTTTTTTCATGCTTTACATCTCCTCCTACGCTGCGGTCTTTTCCGCCCGTGCCTTTTTCAGATGTTTGTCAATTTCTTTTTCCTGAGTTTTGAATGCGTCCTTATCCATGGGGGTATAGTTCCAGTCCACAATCAACTGCCGGAGAACATTAAAAAATTTCCGGGCTTCATCTTTATTGTTGAATTCGTAGGAATCCAACAGAATATCATGAATTTTCTGAAAGACATATTCCTGTCGTTCTGCAGAGCAAGCGGCATCCACCGGGTCAAATCCATCCTGCTGAAGGTAGACCGAATCCAGGAGTTCGCCTTTCAGATAGACAACAAAATCATCCAGGGATGTTCCTTCTTCGCCCACAACCATCATCATCTGGTGAACCTCATTGCCACGGCGGAGGACATCATGGGCTTCTTCCACTTTTTTCCGGGGAATGATTCCCTTGTATTTGCTCCAACTTTCCAAGGGATCAATGGCAGGATAGCGCCGGGCATCGGAACGGGCCCTGGAGAGTCCGTGAAAAGCCCCCACTACTTTCAAGGTGGCCTGGGTCACCGGTTCTTCAAAATTTCCGCCGGCAGGACTCACCGTACCGCCGATGGTCATACTCCCATAGGTTCCATCCGGCAGTTCCACAAAACCGGCCCTTTCATAAAATTCGGCAATCCGTGATTCCAGATAGGCCGGAAAGGCTTCTTCGCCGGGAATTTCTTCCAGCCGGCCTGAGACCTCCCGCATCGCCTGGGCCCAGCGGGATGTGGAATCCGCCAGTAAAAGGACATCCAGACCCATTTGACGGTAATATTCACCAATCGTGGCAGCTGTATACACCGAAGCTTCCCGGGCCGCAACAGGCATGGAACTGGTGTTACAGATAATAATAGTCCGCTCCATCAGGGTTTTACCGGTTCTTGGATCCTCAAGCTTGGGGAATTCCCGAAGGGTTTCCACCACCTCACCGGCCCGTTCACCACAGGCGGCAATAATCACAATATCCACATCCGCATAGCGGCTTGTCAACTGCTGCAAGACCGTTTTACCGGCACCAAAAGGACCCGGGATACAATAAGTACCGCCTTTGTTTACGGGAAAAAAGGTATCTACGATCCGCACGCGGGTCGACATGGGTTCTTTGGGGACAATTTTCTGGTTGTAGGCATCAATGGGAATTTTCACAGGCCATTCAAATATCATGGTGACCGAATGTTTTTCTCCCTGGCTGTCTTTCAGGACTGCAATTTCGTCGGTTACCTTATAATCCCCTTTATCGGCGATGGATTCAACGGTGTATTCATCATAAAAGTTAAAAGGGACCATGATTTTGTGGTCGAAAATTCCTTCAGGAACGGTTCCAAGGGCCATTCCCCGGTACACGATATCCCCCTTTTTCACAACCGGTGTAAAGGTCCATGTTTCATTCAAATCGATGGCATCCAGCACCACTCCCCGGGGGAGAAAAAATCCATGAGCAGCTGCCAGATCATTGAGGGGATTCTGAAGACCGTCATAAACGCGGCTGAGAACACCGGGCCCCAGCTGCACCGATAACATTTCACGGGTAAACTCAACAGGATCTCCGATTTTGATGCCCTTGGTCAGTTCATACACCTGCATGTAGGCCAGATCTGCGTTGATTTTTATCACTTCCGATTTCAGGCGTTCTTCACCCAGCACAACATATCCCACTTCATTCTGGACAATACTTCCGTTGAAGCGGACTGTAATCATGTTTCCGTTAATGGATGTGATCGTACCCTTGACCATGTCACTCATGTAAAACTCCTTATCACATTCTCCCGCCAGTAGCAGGAAGAAAAAGATCAATTATTTGCATCATTCTCATTCGTATCAGTTCTTGTTTCACCAGGCTCATTTTCACCGGATAGTGTGTCGGATACCACCGATTCAAATGTTTCCATTCCCTTTTCCTTATCGAAGGACATCAGGCGCTCCAGAAGCTGAATTTTCAGGGCGGTAATCACCAAAAAATCCACATCGGAATAGTGGCCAAATTCCAGTTCATCCAGATAAGCCCATCGTTCCAGGATGAGTTTTTTTTCAATTTCCAGGGGATTACCCTCTTTTACCAGATTTTGGGAAAAACCCTGGAGGCGATATTCATGATCTTCTTTCCGGGCTTTTCGATAGCGGGCCAGTTCACGGCGGAGATTCTTTTCAAAATCGGCATACTGAAAGGAGGTTTTGGTCCCGTAAGGGGGTTTTTCATAATGCCGAATATTGGCGGATGCCACCTTAAGATAATCCAACGGACTGAGCCATTTCCGAGCTTCATCAAGAAACCACCGAAGGCTTGGCGGTGAATCCATATCCGGTTTTAACATGGGCAACTGGGCAGCCAGATAATAATACTTATCCATTATTTCCCTGATGTGTCTTTTTCAGATTTCTCTTGCAGAAGATCCGCCAATTTGGGGCTCAGGAAAAAAGCAAGGGCTTCCATCAGGGCTTCATCCGTAAAATCATAGGTCAAATCACTTTCTTTCAAACCGAAACGAAACCCGTGGGACATTCTTTTATCCAGTTTGATCTCCACACCCTTTTTGGCGTCGGCTTTCAGTTCATTCATGACCAGGGATGTCAGTTTATCGGCATCCACTTTCCCAGCCAATACACGGACTTCTTTCCCTTTTGCCCAGATTTCCACCAGTTTCACGATTAAATCCCCTAAAAATTTTTCATCCAGATTTTCATCAATTTTTTGTTTTAGCAGCCGGTCGAAAAGGCGCCGGATCTCTTTTTTAAGGGATAGAAGGGTATCCCGGGCTGCCTGTTGGATGGATGCTTCAGCATTTGCTTTTGTCTTTTCAGCATCTTTTTGGGCCTCTTCCCGGATTTTTTCTGCTTCTTTTTCTGCATTTTTCAGGATTTTTTCCGATTCTTTCCGGGCATTTTCCAGGATTTCCGCCGCTTTTTTTTCTGCAGCCCCAACCCCTTCGTCTTTAATCTTTTTTATAAGGTTTTCCAGTTTAACTTCCATTATTGCTCCTTCGCTGCCGAATTGCACCGGTTACATTAAAATCCCGGTTTGTCAGTATCGGGTATTTGGTTTATGTCAGTTCTTTCAGTCACCATGGAAATTTAAGATTTTAAGGTCTCGAATCCTAAGCCGGACTCCCGTTTTTTTCTTCATTTTCTGGGATTTTTTCTTCATCAGTCATAGCACACAGGCCGCTATAGCGGGCACCATCTTCAATAATCAACCGGGTAGCCTTAAGGGTTCCTTCCAGGCGGGAATCAGAGCCCAGGGTTACCTTTCCTGTAGCATATACTCCATTCAGGACTGTTCCACTGATGAAAATGTCTTTCGCGCGGATGGAGCCGTTCACCACGCTGCCGGCCGTTACACTCACGGTTTCACCGGCGGTTACATTCCCTTCAACCTTTCCGGCAATCATGATACTGCCTTTAATGAAGATATCTCCTTTGATTTCTGTATCATCGCCGATGATTGTATACGTTGGTTTTTCTTTCATAGTTCCCCGTTTCCCGTAGCATATTCCGGAATATATTTTTCCGGATCCATTGCCTCACCGTTTTTCCAGATTTCAAAATGGAGATGAGGACCCGAGCTGTAGCCGCTGTTTCCCGACAGGGCAATTCGCTGTCCCCTTTCCACCGATTGCCCGTTTGCAACCAGGTTTCTGCTATTATGACCATATATTGTCAGGTAATCCGATCCGTGATGGATAATGATGGTATTTCCCAATCCCAGGGTCCATCCTGAAAACACAACCCAGCCCGAGGCAGCCGCCAGGACTGGTGTACCTACCCGGCAGGCGATATCTATTCCTTTATGGGAATCGGTAAACAGCTCCGGTACTGAGGAATCAAACCGTTGTGTAACGAGTCCTGTCAGTGGTGCGGTTGTAGGGATGTTATCCAGCACGATAACATTTTTCTGCATGTGTGGGGCGGCAAAGAAATTTAATGAATCTGCAGCAGAAACACTGTCCATGGAGGCCATCATATCCACTCCCAGCAGGCGCCGGACATATTGGTGCATTTCCTGCATTTTGCGGAAATCCTCTACCAGTTGAATATACCGCGCCCTATCCCCCGCCAGTTCGGTGACCTCCCTGTGAAGGTTTTCATACCGGGTTGCCCGGGGGATAAGAAATACATAAGATGCAATAATAAGTATGATAAGAAAAATGCCGAGTGATATGAGAAAGGTCAGAACCCGGGCATTCAATTCGAACATCTTCTGTGGCCCGTGATCTGAAGGAATCAGACAGATAGTATATTTTTTTTTGTTTCCCATACCTCTCAATACTGAATGGTATCGAACAATTCCATCAACCGTTCAAGGTCTTCGGGAGAGTAGTACTCAATTTCCAGTTTTCCGCCCCGGGCTGAGGGTCTGATCCGGACACGTGTCCCCAGGGTTTGTTGCAGGAGAGATTCAATTTTCTGATGATAGGGATTTTTTGGACGTGTTTTGGATTCTTTTTGAGGCCTGTGACCCCGTTCGGAAAGCTTCCGGACCCATTCTTCCACACTCCTTACACTGAGTCCTTCCTGAACAATTTTCTGATACAGGGTGATTTGTTGCTTGGCGGATTCAAGTCCCAGCAATGCCCGGGCATGTCCCGTTGTGATTCTGCGGTCCCGAAGTCCATTTAAAATTTCTTCCGGTAATTTCAGCAGGCGGATACTGTTGGTAATGGTTGACCGGTTTTTTCCTACCTTCGCGGCTACGGCTTCCTGTGAAATCCCATATTTTTCAATCAGCAGGGAATATCCCAGGGCTTCATCCACGGGGTTCAGATCCTCACGTTGGATATTTTCGATGAGGGCCAGTTCCATCATCTCTTCATCCGAAGCCACATCAATCACATAAGCAGGAATGGTATGGAGTCCCACAATCCGTGCCGCCCGAACCCGGCGTTCTCCGGCAATCAGTTCATATCCTTCACCCTTTTTTCGGAGTGTGACCGGCTGGATCACGCCCTTTTCACGAATGGAATTCACCAGCTCATCCATCACCGTTTCATCAAAGAGCTTCCGCGGCTGGAAGGGGTTCATGCTGATGAGGGAAAGCTCGATTTCATTCAGATTCTCCCGGGCTTCCTCCGTTTCAAAGTTGGGGATCATGGCGCTGAGTCCGCGCCCTAAGGCTTTATGTTTTCTGTTTGTCATTCCGGATAAATTCCTTTGCAAGGTCCATATAATTCCTGGCTCCCATGGAATGAATATCAAAGGTGATAACCGGTTCTCCATAACTGGGGGCTTCTCCCAGGCGGACATTCCGGTTGATCACAGTTTTATAGACCTTGTCTCCAAAATATTGTTCCACTTCGCTTTTTACCATGTGACTCAAGTTAAGGCGGGAGTCGTACATGGTTAAAAGAATACCTTCAATGTCCAACTTCCGGTTCAGACTTTTCTGAATCAGCCGGATGGTATTTAAAAGCTGAGTGAGTCCTTCCAGGGCAAAATATTCACACTGAATGGGAATCAGGACCGAATCGGAGGCGGTAAAACTATTGACCGTCAGGACATTGGTTGAGGGGGGACAATCGATAAAAATATAGTCATAGAGGGGAATGACGGAACGGATGGCTTCTTTCAGGCGGGTTTCCCGAGCCAGCATATTGACCATTTCCACCTCAGCGCCTACCAGCCGAGGATTGGCCGGCATAATATCCAGATAAGACAAGTCTGTATGGACAATGGCACTTTTTGCCGGTTCATTCCCAATAATGACCTCGTAGGTGGTGTATTTTGCATGGTTCACATCAACACCGAGTCCGGAAGTTGCATTGGACTGCGGATCGATATCTATGAGGAGGACTTTATTTTCCATGACGGCAATGGAAGCGGCCAGGTTGATGGCCGTCGTCGTCTTTCCCACACCCCCTTTTTGATTGGCTATTGAAACAACTTTTCCCATAATTCATCCTGTTTTTCCAGCGTCAGAATTTAATCCCCGGGATGATTTTAAACAATGATTGTTTTGGGAGTGGAGAGTGGAGAGTGGAGAGTATTGAGTACAAGTTTTGAGTTAAGAGTTTGGTTAAGTGCGTTAGATACGTTTTTTGGGCTATACTTATAACACAACTTAGCAAATAAACCCAAAACATCATTAACCCACAAAAACAAACTCTCAACTCAAAACTCAGACTCACCACTCATCACTCATCACTCTCAACTCCCGTTCCATCTTTTTTCTTGTCAACAAATAATAATCAGAATAAATTTATCCGCTTTTTGAGATATGCCCAGGTGGTGAAACTGGCAGACACGCTAGGTTCAGGGTCTAGTGAGATTACTCTCGTGCGAGTTCGAATCTCGCCCTGGGCACATATCTACAAGATGACGGATTTTATTCATAAGAATGTGTTTGATTTATTTTGCATCTATTTTATCCCACAAAAAATCAGGTGCCGGGATTCCCGGCACCTGATTTATCGTTAGTCCGGAGTCCTCTCCGGACGGGGGGTGATATCTTTTTTACCGCAACAGGATCATTTTTTCAAAGGCAGAAAATTCACCGGCTGTCAGTTTATAGATATACATACCGGAACTGACGGAACGTCCTCTTGAATTTGTGGCATCCCACTTGAAATCATAGCTACCGGCTTCCAGTTCACCGGTATACACCGTTTTTACATGATTTCCAAGAATATCATAGATAACGAGAGAGACATTCACGGCTTTGGGCAGGTCGAAGGAAAGGGTGGTTACCGGGTTGAAGGGGTTGGGGTAGTTTTGTCTGAGGGCGAATTCTTCGGGAATCTGATTTCCTTCAACAGAGGTAATATGGAAACTGACCTGTTCGGATTTTTCCGATTCATTGGCTGAATAATCCGTGGCACTTACCGCATAAAGATAGGTGTTTCCGGGGACCATATCTGAATCGGTGTATTCAAGATCAATGGTATGATCGAGCAATTCCATGGCACCGCCATTCACACTGCGGTAAACCGTATAGTATTTAATGGGTTCCATTTCCACCGGAGCCCACCAGATCTGGACGTTTCCATCCAGTTCAGCAACACCAAGACCGGTTGGTACCGCCGGCGGCAGGTTGTCATGGGCCATGCCCATTGCCGGATGAGAAGGCCATGCACCCCAGTCATTCACAGCCACCACCACAAAATGTGTGGCTACATCATTATGCAGGACCGGCACCACGGTGTTGTATATATCCGTTTCCGGCAAAGCCCAAACAATATTTCCCGGGTAATTCAGCCAGCCTTTGAAATCAGGGCTTGCCGGATCCTGTTCTGTAAACAGTACGACAAATCCTTCAATACCCTGCGATACCAGACTTTCAGTAATTCTCCAGGACAGAATGACTTTCCCGCCATGGTCTTCGGGGACATCTTCCACAGTAACAATCTGCGGGCCATAGACTTCGTAACGAGAGATCATCATAATATGATAGTCATTTTCAGGATCCGGAACACTCCACACATAGTTTCTGTCATAAAAGTTCTCGTGTTCAGCATGGACATAGTATTCACCGGCCATGAGATCGATGGAATAATTTCCATTCTCACCGGAATAGGTATGACCGATATAATCCTGGCTTTCCCAATAGATAAAAGCATCCTGAATACCGACACCGGCCGGATCCGTCACCTGAGACGAGACATTTTCAGTCAACGTCGCCGGACTCAGAGGAACCACAATGGTTGTATCCTGGCTCAGGAAAAAAACGGATTTTACAGCGTTGAACCCATTGGCTCCAATTTTCAGCTGCAATTCACCCTGAGGAACCCAGAGATCAAAATATCCGTCTTCACCGGTCCACTGGTGATGGGCACCGTATTCATCATAATGCCATACGATGGCTTCACTGACCGGGTTTATCCCATCCGTGACCTGTCCCTGAACCCATACAAAATTGGTATCTGAATGGGACGAAAGATAGATCTCAAAATTTTCTATCGGACCTTCAACCCAGACATTTCCATACCAGGTATCAAATCCTGCTGCATTTACAGTAATGGAGTATGAATCGTAAGGTTTTAGTCCATCAAAATAGAAGTATCCGCCACCATCCGTCACAGTGCTGGCATAGTACTCATAGCTTTCAATATCCACAACAGCCTCACCGACAGGATTTTTATACTCATCATAGACATTCCCCTGAAAGTGAACCCATTCCTGTGGAGATTTAAGAGCCATGTCATATTCTATCATACCGCCCTCAGGTATAAACAGGGAATCCACATGGGCCGGCATATACCATTCGTAAGGATAGTACGCTTCAATGATATAGGTCATACCTCCGATCAGGTCGAACGAGTAATTTCCAAATTCATCGGTATAGGTCCAGTAATCGTACGCATCATCAGGTGTATGGACGTTCACTTCTGCATCATAGAGGGGATTTCCGCTATCGAAATCGGTCACCACACCGAAGAGCGCGGCATCCGGTTCGACAATCAGAAAATCAATGCCGGTAACACCGGACATAACTTCCGAATAGTAGTCGGGAACCGTTACGGGATCTTCGTAATCATTGCGGGATACCCACACGTAATATCCATAAGACATGCCACCCCAGTCATCAACATACACACAATCCAGTTCGGAGGTGACAGGAACGGCATAATTGCCGAATTCATCTACCGGTGCAATGGAATATCCCATGGGCCACTTTTCTGCAATCACAGACAAATCCGTCAATGCATATTTGGTTGGAACATTAAAAGAGACTGTCCCGCTGATGGCATCCTCCGGATATACATTGTACAGCTGGATATCCAGGGTGACATCTGCATCCATGACATCGGCATAATACTGTCCCCAATAAGGAATGAGATATTGACCGGCCAGGTCTTCTTCAAAAAATTCGATTTCCCACCAGCCGGACATCACCGGTATTTCATAGTAACCAGTTCCATCGGTTGTGCCCATCACTTCATACATGCCGTTCCAGGCCAACAGGCGTACATTGGATACGGGAAGTCCCATGGTTGATGTGACCACACCGGAAATGGTATAAGCACCTTCGGTCAGAGTAAAATCGGCGCTCGGAGTCCCGGGAATAAAAACAGTTTGATACATGGGATCGGCATACAGCCCTCCCGGAACCTGCCAGATATTCAGGGCAAAAACCGTCCAGGGACCGGGATACATACTCTCTACTTCTTTGGGAATATACAATGCATAATTCCCATTTTGATCTGTCAGGGTCATGTACACAACCCCCGGTTCACCTTCAGATTTCGCATACAGGGTGTCATCCATGAAACCCGGAAAAGCTATCATCAAAATATTCTGAACCGGATTCGTTCCATCGGATACATTTCCCCAGACATAAGAGGCAGCTCCGAAGGGTTCTTCAACATAGGCCACGGCCAAATCGTACAATTCTGCATCCATATCCATAACGACGACATATACAGTGGTATTCTGAAGGGTCATAAGAGGGCCATCATCTGCAAAATCCGTAGGGATTTTCACTTCCCAGATACCGTCACCGGGAGGTGTCATATCCATTTCATTCCCGTCTTCAAGCATGAAGACAAATTCTTCGCTGCCCATTTCCAGGTGGGCAAAGGCATTGAGATCCGTGAATGAAAACATATTGTCCCCATCATCCACAAAAATCATCAGACCCAATGGCCGGTTAGTGGTAACCGTCAGAGTGATACTGTCACCAACGTAATACGTGGTAGTATCCGCACCGTTAATTTGCACTGAGAAATCAGTTGTGGATTTCCGCATGGACATTCCGGAAAAGCGATGCAACGCCACATTTTCTTTCCACACATTCTGATCTCTCAACTGTTTTGGACTGTGGGGTTTGTTTGCGGTTTCAAAACGGTTTTGGTCCATCTTCATGTGTGGTGAATCGGGCCTTAAACTTTGTACGGCTTTTTGAGCCCGTACCTGCATTTCCTGCTCCGTCATACCGGCAAAGGTCATACCAACCAATATGAGGAGACTCATCAAAACAACAGTACCTTTTTTCATCGTGTACCCCTACCTTGTTTGTTATGGTTTATAATTATAATAGAGGTATTTTTAATCCAATACAAGACTGATTATAAAATTGTGATACACATCATAACCCCCTTTGTAAAGGGATTCTTCTTTAGTCTGCCAAATATTTTTTTGCCATAATCTCTCCTTCAGTGATATTCACCCGGGAGAGAAAATAGGCGCCGCCGATAAAGAGAATCAAGATAGATAAAATGCCCATTCTCTGGCTGCCTGAGATATATCCAATGGTTCCCATAAGAAAGGGGCCGACCACAGCAGCGAATTTTCCCAGCATATTGAAAAAACCAAAGAATTCCGCAGACTTTTTCTTGGGGATAATCCGTGTATACAAACTCCGGCTCATGGCCTGAATACCGCCCTGGAAGAGTCCGATACAAATGGCCAGGGCCAAAAAATGCCAGGATTGGTTCATAAAGTAACCAAGGATTGTTATCAGACAATAAGCGCAGATCGCCACCATGATGGAGGGTTTTACACCGATTTTCCGGGCAAACCAGCTATAGCCAAGGGATCCAAAAAAAGCGACAAATTGGGTAATAAGGAGCGCAGAAATCAGGATAGTGCTATCAAAACCCAGGGAATCTCCATAACTCACGGCCATCCGGATAATGGTATCCACACCGTCGATATAAAGCCAGTAAGCAAAAAGGAAAAGTCCCACCACTTTCAGATGTCGGATATGGCTAAAAGTATCCATCAACTGGCGCCATCCCATCACAAAGGCCTTATGAAGAGATACGGCATCCACCAGCCGGGGTTCTTTCACAAAAAGAAAAATGGGGATGGAAAAAACAGCCCACCACACTGCCACACTGAGAAAAGAGAGTTTAATAGCAGTCGCTCCGTCGGGAATGCCAAACAAACCAGGTTTGAGAAACATCAACACATTGACGGCGAAAAGGATCCCGCCGCCGATATACCCCATGGCAAAGCCCAGGCTGCTGACAAAATCCACCTTTTTCTCCGTGGCAACACCCGGAAGGAGGGAATCGTAGAAAATATTTCCTCCGGAAAAACCCACTGTACCCAGGACATAAAGCAGAGCGGCAAATTTCCACATCCCCTGGCCTACAAACCAAAGTCCGCCCGTCATTAAAACACCTAAAAAGGCAAAGAGGAAAAGAAACTTCTTTTTGGCGGTCCCCCGGTCTGCCACGGCACCCAGAAAAGGAGCCAGAAGGGCCACAACGATGGACGCAACGGAGTTCGCCCAGCCCAAATACATAACACTTCGTGTCGGATTGGAAGGATCAGCCCAGTACTGATTGAAGAAGAGCGGGAAAAAACCGGCCATCACCGTGGTAGCAAAAGCGCTGTTGGCCCAGTCGTACAAAGCCCATGAAGCGATCGAGCGTTTTTCGTTCATCTCAAAAATCCCCTGTGTTGAATTTTTTCGAATATACAACAGACAAAATCAAGTCACAAAATTATTGTCTGCTGATAAGTCTGATTTCACAGAGAATGAAAAGAAAGAATATATTGCATGTCGCTTTGAATCCTTTTATACTTTCTTTAAATTTTGAAAACGAGGCACCTAAACCGCGCATTTCGATACTTGACACTTACCCTAAGCAAAGGTTTGTTGATTCAATCCTGTTACGATGAAAACAGGAAACATTTATAGACCCAACAAAAAATACGCACCATAACTGGTAGATCACCTAATCAGGAGGAAAGAATGGAAAAAAAAGAGGTACAGGAACGGGTAAAGAAAGTTGTTGCCAATGTCCTAAAAATGGATCCGGAAGAAATCTTTGAAGATGCCAATTTCATCTTTGATCTGGGAGCGGATTCCATGCAGAGTTTGGAACTAGTGGCTGCTTTTGAAGAAGAATTCGACATTGAGATGGATGAAGACAAAGCCTTATCAGTCCAGACCGTTGCAGACGCTGTGGAATTTATTTCATCATACGTATCATAACCGATGGATTAATCAAATGGGAGAACCCTCATGAAAAAGGATTTCAAGGCAAATCTGGATAAAATATTTTATCCGGATTCTGTGGCAGTTGTAGGTACCAATAAAGTTGTGGGGACGGTACCCCACGACATTCTGAAGAACATACTGGATGCAGATTTCAATGGTGTTGTGTATCCTGTCAGTCCGCGTGAGCGTTTTGTTGCCGGAATCAAGGCGTACAAATATGTGACGGATATTCCGGATCCGGTAGATCTGGCCATCATTGTTTTCCCTTCTTCTGTCGTTCATCTGGCTCTTGAGCAGTGTGGGCAGAAGGGAATCAAAGCTGTCATCATCATCTCGGCCGGTTTTAAGGAAGTGGGGGGTGAAGGCATTGAAAGAGAAAAGCGAGTCAAGGCCATTGCGGATAAATACGGGATGTCCATTATCGGTCCCAATTGTCTGGGTGTGATCAATACAGATGCCCGGTCCAAAATCAATGCATCATTTGCCCGCCGTATGCCGGAAGAAGGTACCATCGCATTTTTGTCTCAAAGCGGTGCCCTGTGTACCGCCGTTTTGGATTATGCCTATGCAAAACACATTGGCTTTTCAAAATTCATCAGTTTTGGCAACAAGGCAGATGTGACGGAAATTGATCTCCTGTATTATTTGAAGGATGATCCCAAAACAAAGGTCATCCTCATGTATCTTGAAGAAGTCAAAGACGGTCCCGGACTGATGAAAGCAGCCCGTGAAGTAATAAAGTCGGGAAAGCCGGTGTTGATTCTGAAATCAGGCCGGACATCTGAGGGGGCCAGTGCCGCCGCTTCACATACCGGGTCTATGGCCGGAAGCGATGAAGTATGCGATGCTGCCTTTCGCCAGGCCGGTATTATCCGTTGTCAGAATGTTGACGAAATGTTCAATATCGCCATTGCCTTTGCGTATCAGCCCATTCCCAAATCCAATCGGGTCGCCATTATCACCAACGCCGGAGGTCCTGGCGTTCTCACGACAGATGCTGCCATACACGACGGCCTGGAACTGGCAAAATTTTCTGATGAAACGACAGCCATCCTGAAAAAAAACTTACCGGCGACAGCAAACATCAAAAATCCTGTAGATGTCATTGGGGATGCCCGGGCAGACCGTTATAGCGTGGCCTTGACCGCTGCATTTAAGGATCCGGCAGTGGATGGTGTTTTTGTGATTCTCACACCTCAATCCATGACAGAAATTGATCTTATCGCCCGTGAAATCGCCAAGGTAGCTCACCATTACAACAAACCTGTCTATTCTTCTTTTATGGGAGAGGCTGATGTTGCCCAGGGGATCGATGTCCTCCAACGGAATAAAATCCCCCATTATACTCTTCCCGAATCCATGTGCCGGGCTTTTGCCACTGTCTATCATTTCAGCCAGAACCAGAAAGAAGTCCCCAAACCGGCACCGGTATTTCAAGATGTGGACGATGCCCGGGTGGAAGAGATCATTCAGGAGGTAAAAAACGCCGGGAAACATTACCTGACGGAAGATCTTTCCGATGAGCTGCTGAAGGCATACGGCCTTCCGATAGTTGAATCGGTGCTTGCCTCTACGGAAGATGAAGCCGTTCAAAAGGCTGAAAGCCTGGGATATCCTGTGGTTATGAAAGTCGTTTCTGATGAGATTGTCCACAAATCGGAAGCCGGGGGTGTGATTCTGAATATCCGGTCTGACCAGGAGGTAAAAGCAGCCTACAAAACAATCTTCAAAAATGCAAAAACCTATGATACCCATGCCAAGGTAAAAGGAGTCCTTATCGAACAAATGATTCCTGAAGGGGAAGAAGTGATTCTTGGACTGAACCGGGACAACAGTTTCGGACCGGTCCTTATGTTCGGACTGGGTGGTATCTATGTGGAAGTCTTTAAGGATGTGAGCTTCCGCGTGGCTCCGCTGCAAACCAGCGACGCAGAACATATGATTGAAGAAACCCGGTCCGCCCGTATTCTTCATGGAGTACGTGGACATGCTCCGAGAGATCTGGATAAAATTGTGGAATGCATTCTCAGGCTTTCTCAGCTGGCCGTGAATCATCCCTATATCCAGGAACTGGATATCAATCCCCTTATCGTCCGGGATAAAGGCAAAGGAGCCTTTGTGGCCGATGCCAGAATAATGATAAAACATGAATAAACGAAAGGATGGTATGCGATGCGTATCTTGATCTACAATGATTATGATCATCTGAGTCAGTGGGTGGCTCACTATATTGCCCGGAAAATCAACCAGGCAGAAAAGAAGGGAGACAAACCTTATGTTTTGGGACTTCCAACCGGTTCTTCACCCCTTGGGACTTATCAGGAGCTTGTGAAACTTCATAAAGCAGGAAAAGTCTCCTTCAAGAATGTAATCACTTTCAATATGGATGAATATGTCGGTATTCCGGAAGATCATCCCCAAAGCTATCACTTTTTCATGTGGGATAACCTGTTCAAGTATGTCGATATCCCCAAAGAAAATGTGAATATCCTGAATGGAAATGCGGCGGATCTGGAAAAAGAGTGTTGTGATTATGAACAAAAAATCAAGGATGCAGGAGGCATTGATCTATTCCTGGGAGGAATCGGTCCGGATGGTCACATTGCCTTCAATGAACCGGGTTCTTCACTTTCCTCCAAAACACGTATCAAAACCCTTACCTATGATACCATTGTGGCCAATTCACGCTTTTTTGACAACGACGTGAACAAAGTCCCCAAAATGGCCCTGACGGTAGGTGTTGGAACAGTGATGGCAGCACATGAAGTGTTGATTATCGTGAACGGTCTTAAAAAAGCCCGGGCACTCCAAAAAGTGGTAGAAGAAGGGGTGAATCACATGTGGACCGTATCCATGCTTCAAATGCACCGCCATGGCATCATTTGCTGCGACGAGGAAGCTTCCATGGAGCTGAAAGTGGGAACGGTAAAATATTTTAAGGATATTGAATACGACGCCCTTCACAATTTGCCGAAAGTATAAGTATAGGTGGCACGATGCTATATCGTCAACTCAAATCACAGGAAATCGATCGCCTGACCCGTCAGGGATGCTCTGCCGAATCCTGGGAAACGGTCCTGGTTCATGAACACTTTACCCCTGAACGAATCTATAATATCCGTTTTCAGGGAAAGGTAAATCTTGGGATGTACACGGAGGATCTGAACCTTCCGGATCGGGGGAGTCATCCTGCAGGTCTTTGGAACAGTACCCTCAAAGATTGCACCATTGGGGATAATGCTCTGATTATCAATGTTCAGAATCTGTACCGGTATGAAGTTTCACATCATGCAGTTGTGGATACGGTGCAATCTCTGGCAGTAACCGATGAGACCCGTTTTGGAAACGGGACGGAAATTGAAGTACTTAATGAAGGTGGAGGCCGGGAGCTGGTCATTTACGACAAGCTTTCTGCGCAAATTGCCTATATGCTGGTCCATTTCCGTCATCATGATACGTTGATGAAAAAACTGCAATCCCTGATTCGGGATTATTGCACGGGAAAAACCTGCACAACCGGTTATGTGGGGCCTTATGCGCAGGTCCGGAACTGCCAGGAAATACAAAACATGGAAATTGGCGAAGGTGCTGAAGTCCAGGGGGCGCTCCTCCTGGAAGACGGATCCCTGGCGGGCTGCCGGGAAGATCCTGTAAAAATTGGTACCGGTGTAATAGCCAAACACTTTATTGTGCAATCCGGATCCCATATTCAGGACGGAGTTTTGCTGGATAAATGTTTTGTCGGGCAGGGTGTCCGTCTTGGCAAGCAATACTCCGCGGAAGGATCCGCTTTTTTTGCCAATTGTGAGGGATTCCACGGGGAAGCTGTGAGTGTTTTTGGTGGACCGTATACGGTGACCCATCACAAATCGACACTCATGATCGCCGGCATGTTTTCCTTTTACAATGCAGGAAGCGGAACGAACCAAAGCAACCACATGTACAAACTAGGTCCTTTACACCAGGGAATCCTGGAACGGGGAGCCAAAACCGGTTCACTTTCCTATATGCTCTGGCCCTGCAGTGTAGGTGCTTTTAGCGTGGTTACAGGAAAACATACAGGAAATTTCGATGCGGTGGATTTTCCCTTCTCGTATATCACAGCCGAAGAGGGGAAAAGCCAGCTTACGCCTGCCATGAATCTCTTTACGGTGGGGACCCGGCGGGACAGTGAGAAATGGCCGGCCCGTGACCGCCGTAAAGATCCCCGAACTTTCGACCAAATCCACTTTGATCTCTTCAATCCCCGAAGTATCGGTAAGGTGCTGAACGCCATATCTATCCTCCAGGACTTGAATGAAAAAAGCCGAAAAGAACAGGAATTCATCTCTTACAAGGGACTGGTTATTAAGCGGCTGCTACTGAGAACAGGCATCAAATACTACAAGATAGCCGTGGCCATTTACCTGGGTGATATCCTGATGAAACTTCTGGATCAGGTAAAGACAGGGAAAACACTTCGGAATCTTTTAACGGAAATATCAGAGGATACGGGTGATGGACCGGAAAAATGGTATGATCTGGCAGGTATGTTGGTTTCGGAAACAAGTTTGAATGCCTGTATTGATGCGATATGTCGCGACGATGCGAATTCAGTTGAAGCATTGCTTGCTATTCTTCAGAAAACGGCTGCTAACTATGAAAAAGACAATCTGAAATGGTGGGCACAGGTCATTAAAAAAACCTACGGGAAGCAAGTGTCAGAACTGAAGCGGGATCAACTGGAACAAATTCTGGAAGACTGGAAAAAGAATGTTCTGAAATTGAACAATATGATTCTGAAGGATGCTGAAAAAGAATTTGATCCCACGAGCCGCATAGGATACGGATTGGATGGAGATGAATCTATTCAGAAGAAAGACTTTGAATCGGTCCGTGGAACGTATGACGGGAATAAATTCGTGAAAGCCCTTCGCAGTGAAAATGATGGAGTGGAAAAACGTTTTCAGGAGATGATAAAAATCCTATCATGAACCTGAAAGTCGTAACGTATAAAAAAAGGCAGAGTTTTCTCTGCCTTTTTTT
The DNA here is from genome assembly GCA_030156395.1 of Fidelibacterota bacterium. Classification (GTDB taxonomy): domain Bacteria; phylum Fidelibacterota; class Fidelibacteria; order Fidelibacterales; family Fidelibacteraceae; genus Fidelibacter. Next base: position 2,029 of record JASGMP010000033.1, on the reverse strand, counting down.
ATTTCTGTGGAAAAAATGATTAGAAATATTTATTGCGATAATCGTGAATTTCTGCCTCTTCTTTGAGCTTTGAGAGAAAGGCTTCAATTACCACCGTTTCTTTTTCTCTCCAAAGCCGTTGGCGGATAGATTCCTGTTGTACCCGGAATCCTTTGTCATCAAAGGCGCTTTTCTTCATAACTTGGATCAGGGCATATCCCCGGGATGTCTTGACCGGACCTACGATTTCATTCAAATCAGCCATGCGAACCAGATCCTGGAATACCGGGTTATTTCTGAACTGAGCCGGTGGGTTTTTCAGCGTGATCGCTTCTTCTCTGCCGAAATCCGTCAGGGGATTCTCATCTTTCAACTCATAAAGATTTTTTCCTGTTTTCGCCAGTTCCAAAGCAATATGACGGCTGAGTTCATCTTTCTTTTCCTGCCGAAGTTGACGTTCCAGCGTGGGCTTGAGTTCACTCAAAGATTGGTATGATTCAGGTTTTTCCTCAATAATCTGGGCGACAATAATTTTATCCTGGGTTTCAAAAGGTTGTTCTGTAATGGCTCCGGCTTTATTCCGGAAAGCCCATCGGGTCAGGTCGGGAACAAATCCGAGTCCCGGATAATAATAGTTATCTTCCGTGACGCCGAGCTGGGTTGTATCTGCTTTGAGCTTATAATAGTTTAAAGCTTTCTCAAACCCCTGATCTTCCGCATCAAAGGCGAAAATCCGAGCTTCGGACGCAAGATTATCCAGGGTATTGGGACCTACATCCACTTTCAGCAGGATGTGGGAAACCTTTACCTGGGGTTCACCATTTTCCACTTTCCGATCGTCTACCCGGATTAAATGAAAACCAAAACGGGTTTCAACAGGTCCAATCACCTTGTTTAAAGGAGCATTAAAAGCAGCATCTTCAAAGGGTTTAACCATTTCACCTTTTTTTATGTATCCCAGGCTTCCCCCTTCTGAGGCAGAGGGATCCTGGGAAAAAATTCTGGCCAGATTTTCAAAAGACTCGCCTTCTTCAAGTCGAAGCAATATCTCGTCAATCTCTTTCCGGACAAGAAGAGTATCTTCCGAAGAGGGAACTTTCGACCAGCTGACATATTGAAGAATTTTTGTTTCCGGGATTTTATAATCTTCTCTGTTCTGATTATAAAAGTCCTGTATTTCCTCGTCACTGATTTGAATGGTATCATTGGGAATTTTATTCGACGTAACCGTCAGATATTCTATATCATATCGGACTGTTTCATCTCCGTAGGCCTGGCGAACCTCTTCATCGGTGACAATAACCGTAGAAACCAGGTGTTCATTCAGCTTTTCATAGGGAAGTATCCTGCGAATTTCTTCTTCGATGGGAACCCAGTTAATCCCATAGGGGTTGGAAGGATCCCTGAGAATATTCAGGTATTTTTGATGATCAAAAAGGCTGTCCGTTTGAAAAATTTCAGCCTGCCGGATGTATTCCGGAGGATTGTTTTCCAGATAAAAATAAACCTCTTCGTCAGTAGCTTCCAGTCCCAGTTTTTCAATTTCTTGCTGAATCAGAACGTCCTGGACCATATTTTCATATACCTGATCCTGAAGGCGAATCCGGGTCATGGCATCCAGCTCTTGTCCCGTCTGATCTCGGTAATAAGACATCTGTTGGTTCAGGGCGGACATGTATTGTTCCAGCGTAATTTCCGTCCCGTTTACTTCCGCAATGACATTTTTTTGGCTGCGGGGACCATTAACGCCCATACCCCAGCTAAAAAAAATCGTCGCCAGAAATGCGACAATCACGATCCCGAGGATGATAGACATTTTATCCCGCATTTGATTCATGACACCCATATAGTCGGTCTCCTGATAAGTTATTTTACAAAGCTGGTTAATTTAAAGAATGGTATAGCGTTTAGCAATTAATTATGATGATACGTTTAAACGTTCAGAGGTTAAGACGACAGTCGGTAGTCGTTAGTCGACAGTGGACAGTCGGCAGTGGACAGTTGACAGTCTGTAGTTGATTGATTCGATTGAATAGATTGAATAGATTGA
>JASGMP010000032.1 GCA_030156395.1 Fidelibacterota bacterium | reverse complement strand
AATTTTTTTATGGATGTCCGCCGTTTATGATAGACTATGGCATCATCCACTTTAATCACCGGTTCACCTGTGGCCAGGATACGGTGACTGAACTCGATATCCTGTCCATGTCGGAGATCATTCATTCCGCCGATTTTATCCACGATATCGGCCCGGACACCCATATTGAAGCTCCGGGGATAATATTTGGACAATTTTTTTTGTGAATGTCCACGGATTCCGCCGGTCGTGATAAAAGATGTCATGCTGTAATCGATGGCTTTTTGAAGGGGTGAAAAATCCGCCCGAACCCTGTCCGGTCCACCAAATCCGGCCACATCCTGTTTGGATACGGCATCGGCATAGGCCTGTAGCCATCGCGGATGGGCAATGCAATCACTATCCACAAAAATGAAGTATTTCCCCCTGGCGTGTTTCATGCCCAGATTTCGTGCAGCACCGGGTCCCTGATGATCCTGATGGATAAAACGAAGGTTCAGGGATGTTTCATGGCTAAAACGTTGAACAAATTCCTCAGTTTTATCTGTGGAGCCGTCATCCACAATAAGGACTTCGAAATTCGCCGGTGAAAACACCTGGTCGCGGAGGGATACCAGCAGTTCGCGGATTTCAGACAAGCGGTTATAGGTGGGGATAATGACCGTAAAAAGGTAGGAATCATCATGTGTCATCATCGCCTCCTGATCTCCTTTTATTCTTCCTGAACTGATATACCAGCATTTCGCCAATGAGTCCCATAGAAACAAGCTGAATTCCCAAAATCAGGAGTAAAATACCAAAAAGTAACATGGCCACATGGGTTTGGAAGGATTCATGATAGGCATATTTCAAAATAAGGACCCAAAGTTCAACACATATCCCCACAATTACCGAAAGGAGCCCCAGCATCCCGAAAAAGTGCATAGGACGCAGAGTAAAACGGGCAAGAAAAAGGACAGTAATCAAATCAAAAAATCCTTTAAACATCCGTCCTGCACCATATTTACTTTTTCCGGACGTCCGGGGATGATGCGTAACGGGAATCTCTGTCACCCGGAAGCCTTCCATTTTGGCCAGGACAGGAATATAACGGTGCAGTTCTCCATAAAGGCTGATGGATTGTACCACTTCTTTGCGGTATGCTTTCAGTCCGCAGTTAAAATCATGGATGTGGATACCTGTCAGGAGGCTTGTGGTTTTATTGAAGAGTTTACTGGGCAGTGTTTTATTCAGGGGATCATGGCGGACCTTTTTCCATCCGGATACCATATCCCAGCCCTCTTTCAGTTTGGCAAGAAGGCGGGGGATCTCTTCAGGATCATCCTGCAAATCCCCGTCCATGGTGATCACATAACGGCCTTTCACCTGACAAAAACCAGCCTGTAATGCCGCGGCTTTCCCTTTATTCCGCCTGAAATGAATCACAGATACCTGTTTAATATCTTTTGCCAGGGTGTCAAGTATCTCAGGAGTCTGATCCGTCGAGCCGTCGTCGACGAAGTAAATTTCACCCTGAAGATTTTCCGATTGGAGTACAGTAATAATTTTTTCAGTCAGTGTTTTAAGGGTCCCCTCTTCATTCAGGACCGGTATGACAATGGAAACATCAATCATGATTCATAGCCTCCAATTGGTCACGAGCCGGTTTATAATCAGGATTTTTTTTCAGGGATTTTTGGAGAAGTTGACTTGCTTCACTTCCCTGATTCATGGAGAGTAAAATCATGGCTTTATGGTACAGCATCTCGGAATCATCCGGGAGGACAGACAGGGCACGGTTAATATAATTGAGTGCTTCGGGATACCGGCCCAGCCGGTACAAAATCCAGGCTGCCGTATCCAGGTAAGCCCCGTTTTCCGGTTCCAGGGAAAGCGCTTTTTGAATCATATCCCAGGCTTTTGAAAGATCCTTGTTATGTTCTGCAAGGAGATAGCTGTAATTATTGAGAATGAGGGGATTTTCTCCGTTTTTGGATAAGAGAATTTCGTACAGCTCTTCAGCCCGGGCACTTTGCCCGGTCCTGTCATAGAGTGCAGCAAGCATCTGAAGCACATTTTCGTTGTCCGGCTGAAGTGTCCGGAGGTTTTCCAGAACCTGAATTGCTTTTACCAATTCATCCGATTCATCCAGGAGAAGGGCTTCCATGTACATCAAATCCTGATCATCCGGATATAGGTCCCGGCCTTCCAGAATTACATCCAGTGCCGTCCGGATATCACCCTGATCTGCAAGCCAAAGGGCATAATTTCGGTAGGCAACGGGAAAAGCCGCTCCTTCATTCAGAGCCATATTGTAATATTTCCTCACACTGTCCGGTTCTTCTTTCTCAATATAGACAATCGCCATAAGATGAGGAAAAGCCCATTGATCAGGCCATACTGCATGACCCTGATAGAGTATATCCAGGGCTTTCCCCCACTCTCCGTTTCGAATCAGCTGATCGGCATATAACAATTCAATCTGTGGAGAGGGATTTACCTGTTCCCGCCAGCGGAGAAGGGTTTCCCGGGCTTCTTCCATACGTCCTAGTTCTATATAGGTTTTATAAAGACTCTGATAAAAAAAGCTGTAGTCGGGAATCTGAGAAATGAGTTTTTCCAGATAGGGGATAGATGCTTCATACCGGCCTAATTGGTGCAACACATCCACGATCCGACTCAATACATCCGTATTGGCCGGATCTTTTTTGAGTAAACGCTGAAGTATGTCAAGTCCCTTTGCCGTATCACTCTGTTCAAAATAGAAATCAGAAAGATTATACCAGGCATCTTCATATCCGGGATAATTTTCGATCAGGTTCAGCCAGATTTTTTCTGCTTCAGCCGTCTTTCCATCCATAACAAGGGTAAGAGCAATCATATCATAGAGTCCCGGCTGATCGGGGTTTAACTTCACAGATTTCAAAAAGGCGTTCCGGGCTTTGGTCATCCGGTTCAATGCCATATAGGTTTCACCGATCCGGGCATAGATAACAGGACTTAAAGAGTCAATGGATGCCGCTTCTTCGTATTCAATAAGAGCCCGGGCAAAATCTCCTGCCTGCCGGTATAACTCTCCGTACGCAAATTTCTGAACTGCCGTCGTAGGATAGGTGCGCTGCTTCTCTTCTCCGGTTGAAACCAGGGCTTTCCGGCTTGAACAGGCGGACAAAATCAGAAAAACAGAGAACAAAAATATGTATAAGAAAAGCTTTTTCATGAGACTGCAATTTACCAAGGTAGGGGTGTTTATGCAAAATGTTTACACATATAAAAAACCCCTTTTAACAGGGGGTTTTTTACGTTTTTTTCATCCATCAGTTGAAGATTTCGTTTCTATTACAAGCACACACAGAAACCATTTTCTGGTTGAACTTGACACCTTCTTTATCACTGTTGACGGATTTGAACACTTTCAGGTGGGAGATCGTTTCACCGCAGACGGGACACTTTTTCCCTTCTTTTTGTCGGTTGGCGATTTTTGCACCGAATCCACTGGGACGAGCCATTAAGATCCTCCATTAGGTTTACGATATATTTGCACACGGTTTTTCCCAGCCCGTTTTGCCTTATACATGGCATCATCTGCAGCCTGAATCAGAGAAATCCCGTCATGACTATCCTCCGGAAAGGACGCCATGCCGATACTCACGGTAACAGATGCCCGGATGCCATCCTGTTCAAAAGGATATTCGGAGATTTTCTGCCGTATCCGCTGGGCGGTTCCCATAGCAGCTTCTTTTTCCGCATTGGCCAGAATAACCGTAAATTCTTCGCCTCCATACCGGGCAACAATATCCACCATACGGATATTGTTCTTGATAATATCGGCCACTATTCTCAGCATATAATCCCCGTACAAATGACCATGAGTATCGTTGATTTTTTTGAAATCATCCAAATCCATCATCATCAAGGTCAAGGAATGATCATATCGTCGGGCCCGGTATACTTCTTCAAAGAGCTTTTCTTTAAATGCCCGGTGGTTCAGAACCCCGGTCAGACCGTCCACCGTGGCAAACCGTTTTAACGCATCCAGGGTTGTCAGCCTGTGATATGCAGACGCGAAATTTAAACTGATCAAGTGAAAGGTATCAAGGTCTTTTTCAGAATATTCATCGGGATTATAACTTTCCAGGGTGACAATCCCTGATTTAAAGTGGTCCAGATGAACAGACCAACCCAAAAGGCTGTGATACGGGGTATGACTTAAATCTCCGGGAGAAATCCTGAAGGGAAAGGGAGCGTTTTCCCGGTATTGATTCAGGACTACGGGGTTTTTTCGATTTAATACATACGCCCATAACCCTTCTTTGACGGACAGGGTATCCCCGGTGCCAGGGACATTTCCCGGGCCATCCGTATAAATAACTGTTAGAACATTGGGTTCATGGGGAATTCTGCGGCATACTGTCAATTTATCATAATGAAATTCGCCAGATAAAACATCCCGCAGGGCTTTAAAAATCTCATCTTCCGTTGTCACCGTGTTCAAACAGGCCAGGTAACGGGTTATAGCATTAGCATCATCTCCTGCTCCCGGCTGTTTTTCCGTCATAGAATATAATAAATATAAACTGAGTCCCAATAATACCCAGAGAAGTACTCGTCCAAAATCCATCCAGCGCGAAGTACCGGGCAAAGGTAAAACCCATACAAAAAAACCCATCACCCATATAAGCGCTGAAACACCATATCCGGCTTTTTTCATAACCCTCTCAAATCCTCATGAAACACAGGAAGTTAAGTAAAAATAAAGCGTGTTTCAACGCCGGTCATTGACCAGCTGGATTTGATTTCGGAAATCTTTGGGTCCCAGGCTGTCGCCATTGTCCAGATTCTTTTTGTCACTGCTGTCTTTCAAAGCCATGGAAGAGGGAATATATCCATTAGAAGGTACTGTATTTTGCTGAGGGGATGGCGTAGTATTTGCAGATCCCATAGACGACAGGACTGGAGCAGAGTTCATGACAGGTGACAAACTTTCCAGACGAGGGTTGTATCCACGCCAGATAATAAGGGTTCCTGCCATCACCAAAATCAAGGCTGCAGCAGCAGAAAAGGTTCGGCTGTGAGTTGAAAAAAAAGCCCAGAGGTTTCGGGGATGCTGAAGGTTCTCCTGGTAATGACGAATCTTATCCGTGAGTATCGCATCAAAAGAATCGGAAGCCGATACTTTGGGCAAATTGTGCAAAGTATCTACAAGTGCAGACATCTCTTCCACTTTCCTGCGGCACACCGGGCATTCCCGAAGATGAGCTTCTGCCTCACGGCGCACGGGTAATTTCAGTTGGTTATCCAGATAATCTGTTAAAAGATTTGAAAAACTGTAGCAATCCATTCTATAAGCGTACCCTCCTTATTTACTTTTCAATTCCTTCAATATTTCCTGCAATTTCTGTCTGCCTCTATTAATCCGGCTTTTAACCGTTCCTGCAGGAACACCAACTATCTTACTGATTTCTTCGTAAGATAGTTCCTGAATATCTCTTAAAATGATCGCCGTTTTAAATTGTTCCGGTAGGCGTGAAATGGCAATCTGGATTTCTTTTTCCTGATATGCCGAACGGGATTCCCGCTCCGGATTATACGTGTCCGAAGGAATTTCAAATTCCTTATCATCAATGCCCATATCATGAATGGAATAAATTTTTCGTCGCTTCCGTTTTCGGAGTTCTGTTTTTGCCAGGTTCCCGGCTATGGTGTAAATCCAGGTACTGAAACGTGCGATTTCTTTATACATGTGACTGCTGGTATATAGTTTTAAAAAAGTGTCCTGGACGATGTCTTCAGCCATTTCGCGGGAAGAAACAAAACGAAAGACAAAATTGACAAGCCTGTCTTTGTACCGCCGAACCAATTCCAAATAAGCCCGTTCGTCCCCTTTTTGAAAAAGGGCAATCAGTTCTTCATCTGTGTATTTTGCCGTTTCCCGCATTTTATTCAAGTATTTTATCCAATGTTAAAATTAACCGTGTTAAAGGATCCCCGCTAACAGTTTTTAATTCTGTATCGGCCTGAAGAACCGCGTGAACGCCTCTGGCCAGATCTGCATTGGTGAACCGTTTTGAAGCATTAAGCATTTTTTCATATTTATCCCGACGCCATGTCCGGGTGATTTTTTCACCCTGTTCCACCCGGGGATCCCGTAAGATTCTCAGGTTCCATAAATAGTGAAAAAGTGTGGTATAGATAAAAACTTCGCTCACACCGTGATTTATGAGATTTTCGGCAATGGCGGTTACTTTTTCCCTGTTTTTTTCTCCGATACTCTCTGTGAGATCTTCCGGTGTCCAGGTCCGTTGGTAGCCTGCCGATTTCATCACGGCCTGCGTGGTGATCCGTTCCCCTTCAGGAAGCATGAGGTCCAACTTATCCAGTTCATTGGCCAGATCATTTAAATCATTCCCTGTCATACGGATCAATGTCATAATCGCTTCACCGTCTGCTAACCGTTTCTTTTCTTTCAGGTATTCCGCAGCCCATTGGGGAATTTCACTGTCAAAAGGGGGATTTACATAAACCGTGGTGGCCATTTTGGACACTTTGGATAAAAAGTCATGACGCCGCTCAATAACCGGAGCTGTTAAAATAACCGTATTGCTATCTGCAGGGTTTTCAAGGTATTTTAAAAACATTTTCCGTACAGTGGGAATCATCTGTTTTATTTCCTCGATGATGATAAAATTTCCCTTCTGAAAGAGGGATGTTCCATAGAGAAGCTGTTGCAGATCATTAACCCGGAGTTCTTTCGCTGTCACATGCTGCCGTTCAATACCCCGGTTGGCCAGGGCACTCCGTACCTCCTGAATAAAGGTGGAAGCCAGATAAAAATCGCTGCCAAAGAGAAAGTAAACAGGACGAATCTGTCCCTTCCGGACTTTTTCCATTTCTTTGAAATAATCCTGCAACCAGGTCATCAGCTTAGTGCCACTGTAATAAAACCTAAAAGGACACAATAATAAGAAAAGGAGGAAAGTCTCCCCCGCATTAAAATTTTAATCAGCCATTTCAAAGCCACAATTCCTGTGAGAAAAGCCAGTATCATCCCCAATGAAATATTCAAAAGACTGATTTGGCTACCTTCTTTTATTTCGGGGATTTCCAGGATAGTTGCCCCCACAATCAGGGGCAGGGCCATAATAAAGGAGAACTTTGCGATTTTTTCCCGGTCCACACCTGCCAGAAGGCCGGCCGAAATGGTGCTTCCGCTCCTGGATATACCAGGAATCATGGCCAGTGCCTGAAAAATTCCCATAAATAGGACATTCCAACCTTTCAGGGGTTTTTGGACTCGGGGTGCCCACTGAGTGATAAAAAGAAGAAGCCCCGTAAATATCAGTGCGATCCCTACACTACGGGTACTTTCAAACAACCCTTCAATAAAATCCCGGAAGAAAAGACCTGCCAGCATGGCAGGAATCATGGAAAGCAAAACCAACACAGCCATCCGAAACCATTCATCTTCCCTGTAATTCAGGGGTATCTGCCGGATTTTCCAGATTTTTGTAAAAAAGGATATGAGAATGTGGGTAATCTCCTTTCGAAATACAAGAAGGACACTCATGAAGGTCCCAAAGTGGAGGGCAATTTCAAGGGTGATACCCGGGACTTTCAATCCAAACAAAGCCTCGGTCAGAACCATGTGACCTGAACTGCTGACGGGCAGGAATTCTGTGAATCCCTGAACAATTGCAATAACCATGACTTCCAGCGTTGACATCTATTTCCTCAGTATTGACAGGAGTCTGTTATGTGTTTGATTCAACCGGTAAGACACATATCTTTTTGTATGACACAAAGTGCACCGGTTTGTTAGCAGAATATTTTCACCGGGGATACCGGATTGAAGAAGCTGATCTCGGACAATGCCCTGAAGATCCAGAGTCATTTGATTGTCATCTAAGGCGATATGATCCGGAAAGTATTGTGCCACATCATCTTTCACTGTATAGCACTTCCTGCAAATAGACGGACCAGTAGCAACAATCAGTTCACTGCATGGAACGCCCCTGTCTTTCATGATCTCTGCTGCATGACTTACAATGTGCTGCCGGAGTCCACGCCACCCGGCATGAATGAGTCCCCGGAAGCGTCCCTGGGTATCTGCCATAAAAACAGGAACGCAATCGGCTGTCCACAAAAGGAGGATCAGAGAATCCTGATCGGTAATCACACCGTCACAACCTGCTACAGGCCCCGGATTTCGGGTGAAATGTACAGTCCCCGAGTGAATTTGTACAGGCCAAACCGCATCTTCCATCTTCAGATCCAATTTTTGAAACACCTCATTTGTCAGATTCCGGACAGAAATCCCATCATCAAAAAAAGCCCGGGTAGTGGTCAGGGCAGTGGCTCCCGTCAGTTGTGAAAAAGAAGGGTAATTATCAAAATAACGATCCCCCACTATTACTCCTGCAGAGTATAAATGGTGCTATTTCTGAACTCAAGGAGTCTTACGGCGGCATTGACACCTGGCTTCCGTTTTGAAAAGCGCACATTACGGATAACACCCCGGAACTCGCCCATGTTGTTCACGGCAAGCCGAAGTGCTTCCCGGGTTGTATTACCGTTTTCGATAAGATTCAACATCAGTACCATGGTCTCATATCCGTAAATCGTTAAGCGGTCCGGTGTTTTACCCGTCTGGCTTTCATACTCTTCCCGGAAAAAACTCACCCGGGGATCCTGTTCCAACATGAGATGATCGGCAGAAATGATCATCCCGTTTACATAGCGGCGATACCGGGACAAAAGATCTTCATCCAGCCAATTCCCATCTCCCAAAAGGCGGGTGTCAAAGTTATAATAAGCCAACTGGGGAGCGACAGACTCGATCTGATCATGATAAATTGGCAGGTAAAAAGCATCGATGGCATTCAGCGTGATTTTCAGTGAATCGCCTGAGGTTTTCAGATTTAATTCCGGATCCAGAAGAATATTCATCGTATCGAGGGTATCAGTTGCCTGCAAGGTAAACGCCGCCTTACGGATATTCATAAACTGGGATTTCAAATCATTGGGATCACTGAACCACTCCCTTCGAATCACCATCCCACCGCTTCGGGCAACGGTTCTGGAAAAACTGTCGGAAATTCTCCGGCCATAATCGTCAGCCGGGGCAAGAATGGCAAAAGTCTCATATCTCAGGGAATCTATGGCATATCTGGCCAAAGCATAAGCCCGCTCATCCTGATCCGGATTCAATTGAAATACATAGGGACTCAAAGCAGAAAGTCCATCACGGGTTGCCGTCGGTGTAAAGAGGGGAATTTTTTCAAAATCGCAGATAGAGGCCATGGCGATGGCATCCTGGCTGGATAAGGGTCCCAAAATGGCGATGACATCCTCCATATCCGCCACAGAATGAGTATACTCAATACTTTTCAGGATATCACTTTCGTTGTCCAAAACCACCAACGAAATATTGTGTAGCAAATCTTGTCTGAACCGGTTCAGGGCATAGAGCATCCCATCCAACAGTGCCTTGCCGGCAGATCTTTCAGGCCCGCTCAGCGGAAGGATGACAGCCAGATCAATTTTCGCCCGCTTTTCTTCCTTCATACCATCCAGAATCTCATTGTAATAATTAACCTCAAACAGTGTCATGAGGGATGTTTTCACCGATGTGAGAATTTGCTGAGCTGTTGCCACATCTCCCTTCAGCTTCATTTTCTCAGCCATCAAAAGATCAACGCCCCGCATTTCCGCCCGGCTACCTGCCAGCGCTTTCAGGGTTTTGATCTCTTCAGGGCTCAGAAACTGCCGGGTTCCTTCCCGGGCCAGCTCAAGGGCTTTCCGCTGCAGGGATTCCCTGTCCGTTTGGTACACCACTTTCAACGCAAAAGACACCGCAGGAAGATAACGGCCTGTTTTCATCAGCGAGGCACTCTTGGTATATAAAACATCCTCCCGGTAACGGCTTTCTTTAAATGTATCCATAAAAAGCCCCACCTGGGCAATGACATCCTCATGACGGTCCAGAAAATAGAGACTTCGGATCACCATAAACAAGGATGTGGACGCATAAGGATTGACATCCACCGGCAGTTGATGAAACACTTTGTGAAACATCAGATAGGCATCATAATAGTTTTCCCGTTCGAAATTTTTTAATCCCTCTTCCATAAGGGAACGGGCTGAGGCAAAAACTGCAGCCGGTAACAAACAGGTAATCACACTCAGAATTAAAATTTTACGAAGCCCTGTTTTCACCCTGTATGCTCCCGGGGAAAACTGAAATGAAAAGTAGATAGTTCCTGAAAAGATTCTTTGGCCGTTAGATCGAACTGTAGAGGTGTTATGGAAATTTTTTGTTCCAGAATTGCTGTTTCGTCCGTTTCTGCCACCTCCGTACCGGCGACCTTTTCTCCGGAGAGCCAGTAATAGGGTTCCTGTTTGGGATTGATCCGCTCGATAAAAATTTCTTTCCATTGGGCCTTTCCCTGACGAGTAACTTCTACACCCTGAATATAATTGGGAGAGGGGACATTGGGGACATTAATATTGAGAAGAATTCCTTTAGGTAGGCCTTTTTCCAGGATTTTTTCTGCTACGTGCCGGATAAAAATCTGAGCCGGTTCAAAGTTTGGGTCGGTATAGGTTGTCAGACTAACTGCTACAGATGGAATCCCCATAAAAGTTCCTTCGGCTGCCGCAGCCACCGTACCGGAATATAAGACATTAAATCCTGTATTACTTCCCAGGTTAATGCCGCTGACCACCAGATCCGGTAATTCTTTCATCAGCTGATGAAGAGCCAGCTTGGAACAATCTGCCGGCATACCCGTAACGGCCATCCCGAAGAATTTTCCATGTTTATAATATTTCCGGGGATAGATCACATCATGCAGAGTAATAGCATGACCTGTGGCACTTCGTTCTTTATCCGGCGCCACAATAGTCAGATTTCCCAGATCCTCAAGAGCATCAACCAGAGCCTGCAATCCAGGGGCGGCAATGCCGTCATCATTGACTAATAAAATAGATGGTTTATCAGGCATAATAGAATTTTAAAACCTCATCAATTGTTTTTTTTAAATGTCTTCGGTCCACAACAGCATCCACAAATCCTTTTTTTAACAAAAATTCCGCCGTTTGGAATCCTTCCGGCAGTTCTTCACCAATGGTTTGGCGAATGACTCGGGGACCGGCAAAACCAATGAGAGCCCCCGGCTCGGCAAAAATAATATCTCCCAGCATGGCAAAACTGGCTGTAACTCCGCCGGTTGTGGGGTGAGTCAGAATACTGATGTAGGGAATCCCTTTTTCATGGATCCGGGCAAGGCGGGAAGCGGTCTTTGCCATCTGCATCAGGGACAGGGCCCCTTCCTGCATTCTGGCCCCTCCGGAAGCACTCACAATCACCAGCGGATAACCTTTTTCCAATGAACGGTCTGCCAAGCGGGCAATCTTTTCACCTACCACCGAGCCCATACTACCACCGATGAAACGAAAATCCATGACTGCCAGATGAATGGGAATCCCATTTAACCGGGTTTCTACGGTTCTGACCGCTTCATATAATCCGGTTTTCTGATGAGCGGCCAGTAGTTGTTCCTTGTACGGCACGGGATCAGAAAATTCCAGGGGATTTTCCGAACGCATGAATCCGTCATATTCTGTGTATTTCTCTCCATCACACAAAATGCTCAGATACTGTCCGGAATGAATTCTGAAATGGTGGTTGCATTTGAAGCATACATGCTGATGACGGGCTAATTCCTTATAGTAGATGATTTCACTGCATCTGGGACACTTAACCCAAACACCGTCGGGAATTTCTTTTTTATCTTCTGTTAATATCGGTTTTTCTGTTCGTTCATACCATTTTCCCATGTCCTCACCTCACTGTACGGCTCATGATCAGGGCATGAGCCTTTTCAGACGCATAATAATTTTTACGCATTCCCCTGACTTCAAATCCAAATTTCCGATAGAGAGCCAGGGCTGCCATGTTGTTATGACGCACTTCCAGGGTAACTTGCTTGATTCTCAATTCATAAGCAAGGTCCATCACATATTCCATCAGGCGTGTTCCCAGTCCCTGATATCGGTATTCCGGATCCACTGTAATATTTGTAATGTGAATTTCTGGCGGTAAAAGCCAGATTCCCACATACGCAATCACTTCATGATGTATTTCAAGAACCATCATCTTCGAGATTGAACTCACCATGAGCTCATACTCAAAATGTTCCCTCAGCCAGGGATCGGCATAACTCCGTTTTTCGATGTTCAGCACCCGATCCAGATCATCCGGCTTCATGAGACGAAGCCGAATATTTTGTGAATCCTCACTCATATTTCCACTGAATGGGTTCATAATGTGAACCATAATATATCCTGAGTTGATCGTACTGGGTCGTCAGACTGACAGCGGGATTTTTGAAGACGGCAGCGCCGATCCAGGCTGGCATGATGGGGTGTACTTCCTGTGACCATGCATCCAATCCTTCCAGAGCCTGATTAGATACAAGATGCCGGCACCGGGGATAAAAGTCGGCTATTTCCGTCCTCCTTATATAGTGGATATCATTCTCTTGATCTCCAAGGGTATAGATGAAATCCCGGTGTGAATGAATTACCCAAACTGTTTGACCTTCTGCCCTGTTGGATTCCCGGGTTGCTTCACGGAAAGCATAGAGAGTATTCACGGCAGCCACAGGTACTTGATGGGCATACGCCAGTCCTTTAACAAAACTCATGCCGATCCGGAGACCGGTAAAAGATCCGGGACCTGCAGAAACGGCAATTCCGTCCAGTTGCGACACCTTCAAAGTATGTCTGAGGAGGAGATCCTGGCAGATGACTGCTAATTTTTCAGCATGGATCCGGGGATGAATGAGTACTTCTTTATCTTTCTCTCCCTTAGAAGTACAAAGTGAAACACCGCAAACAGGGGAGGAAGTCTCAACCGCCAAAATTAACATGCCGCTCCTCTGGTAATTCAAGGGTGATTTCACGGACATCCTCCCGGGATTCGGACCGGATCAGCCGGATACGAATGGTATCTTCCGGCAGGAATGTTTCAATTTTCTGAGGCCATTCTATAACCACAATGCCTCCCATATCCAAATACTCTTCAAAACCCAAATAGAGAATCTCCCGGGCATCTTTAATGCGGTAACAATCAAAATGATACAGGGTGAGAATCCCGGGGTATTCATTGATGAGGGTAAAGGTAGGGCTTGTTGCCGGCTGGTTTGCCTGAAATCCCTCTGCAAGTCCCCGGGTCAGGGTGGTTTTCCCTGCTGCCAAATCCCCATAAAGAGCCAGAACATCCCCCGGTTTGAGTATCCGGGCAATGTGTCTTCCAAGGTCTGCCGTTTCGTCGGCACTGAATGTTCGGTATGTCCTTTTATCCGCTGCCAACATCATGTCCTGGGATGCAATACCGCGACAGGAAGTATCATTTCATGCATGGAAATCCCGCCATGTTGAAAGGTATCGGGATAAATCTTTTCAAATTTCCGAATATTATTGGGATACAGGAAAAAATAGTCGCTCCGGGCAAAGATGTAATTGGTAAAAACCTGGGTAGATGGTAAATGAAAACGTTCCGGATCCCGGAGATAAAAAGCATGTTTATCGGACACTTTCAAATTCCGTCCCACTTTGTAGCGGACACTGGTTGTCGTCTCCTTATCTGCCTTGACGAGGCTTCCCCTGGAAACCTTCCGGCTTCCGTGATCTGATGTGACAACAACCGTATAATTTTGCTCTGCGGCTTTTTCAAGTATGGTTAACAGGTAGGAATTTTCAAACCAGTTCCGCACAATCCGACGGTAGCTGGTTTCATTGGGGACAATCTCTTGGAGGATGTCCGATTCAGAGCGCCGGTGGGCCAGAATATCCACAAAATTCACCACAAAAGCTAAAAAACGGGTCCCGGAATAGTCTGAAAAACGTGTTGCGATCTGATCTCCCTGCTGAGACTGGATGATTTTTTGAAATTTATGGGTTACACTCCCAGAAATCCCCCGTTTTAGCAAGTAATCCTCCAGCAACTCCCGTTCAAAGCGGTTCATACTTTCTTCCGAATCAGGATCACTGTATAAATCGGGGAATTTTTTGTGGATATTTTCAGGATGATCCCCGGCAAAAAGGGCATTCCGGCTATAGGGTGTGGCAGTTGGCAAAATACTCACCTGATGGTGGAGTTCGGCATCAAAATGCTGGTAAATGATGGGAGATAACATCAGCCACTGGTCCAGCCGCATACAGTCAATCACCAACAGCAAGACCTTGCGGTCTTCTTGCAGATAGGGAAGTACATAGGAATCCATCATCTGATGGGACATGGGCAAATCGGCTTTCCCATTGATCCAGGATTCATAATTGTTGATAACTTGCTTTTCGAAGCGGTAATTTGCTTCAGAAATTTGGGCGTTCAGAATATGCTTCAGATCTTCCCGGGGATTTTCATCGAATTCAATTTCCCACCGGCACAAATCCGTGTGGATACGGGCCCAGTGGCGGAGGGAACTTTTGTTTTCATTGATGCGGTCGTCCATCTCTGCAAACGTACTCATATATTGCTGAGCCTGGATTTCCCGGGTAATATCCAACCCGTCCAGGTTTTTTTTTAGCACCAAAAGGATCTGGGAGGGATTGATGGGTTTGGTCAGGTAATCGGAGATCTTTCTTCCGATAGCATCTTCCATGAGGGATTCTTCTTCATTCTTGGTAATCATAATCACTGGAAGGGATGGACGGAAATTTTTGATTTTTTCCAAAACGGCCAGGCCATCCAGACCATCCATCATTTCATCCAGCAAAACAGCGTGGAGATACTCCTTATGGATCAAATCCAGTGCATCCACCCCGTTTGTGGCGGTTAAAACCTCATAGCCTTTGTTTTCAAGAAAAAGAATATGTGGCTTTAAAAGATGTATCTCATCATCGACCCACAATATTTTTTGTTTTTTCAGATTCTTCATAGTTTTTAATTTACTTCAACTTTTATACTGTCCCAATGACTTTAAAGTGTATTCCAGGCAAAGTTCCCACCTTTGGAACAAATTTCAGGACCTTTTCATACAAGGAGTAAAAAAAGAAAGGCAGAAAATCATGAAACGATTACATAGGGCATTATTTCTTCTGATTATATTCATGACCCCGATCGCAGCATCGGTCCTTGATGATTTAAGTTCTGAATTTGTCAATGTTGCCGATAAAGTCAGTCCGGCGGTTGTCACAATCCGTGCCGAAAAAGTAATCCGGCGTCCTGATATTTTTGGCGGATGGGAATATGATTTTTTTGGATTCCGCTTACCCCAAGGGCGGGAGATGGAATTCAAGACGAATGTTTTGGGATCCGGAGTCTTGATTGAGGATGGATATATTTTAACAAATAATCATGTCGTGGAGAATGTTGAGGAAATAACCGTTCATTTAACGAACCGTCATGAATACAAAGCGGAAATTATCGGACGAGATCCCAAATCGGATATTGCTGTCCTTCTGATAGACGGGAAAGACCTTCCGGAAGCCAAACTGGGCGATTCAGATAAACTGCAGGTCGGACAATGGGTCTTAGCTATTGGTAATCCTTTCAGTGACCAGCTGTATAGTACGGTTACACATGGTATCATATCAGCGCTGGGGCGATCCCGGGTTGGATTGGTAGATTATGAGGATTTCATCCAGACTGATGCCGCCATTAATCCCGGTAATTCCGGTGGCGCCCTGGTGAATTTGGAAGGGGAAGTGATCGGCATTAATTCAGCCATCGCCTCCCATTCCGGTGGTTCCCAGGGGGTAGGCTTTGCCATCCCTATCAATCTGGCAAAACGGGTCATGAAAGATCTGATAGAAAACGGCAGAGTTATTCGGGGATATCTGGGTGTACAAATTCAGGAAATCGATTATGAGATCGCCAAGTCTTTGGGACTTAAAGAAGTTGCCGGTGCCCTGATTGCTGATGTGGTGGAAGATACCCCTGCAGATAAAGCAGGATTAAAAACCGGGGATGTGGTTCTGAAAGTGGATGGGAAAAAAATACACACTTCTTCTGAATTGCGGAATACCATTTCGGCCCATCGCCCTGGAGATAAGGTAACCCTGATGCTTTTAAGGGGCGGAAAAGAAAAAAATATAGATGTAATCCTTGAAGAATTGCCGGAAAATCTTAACCAGGCGATGGAAAGCAAAACCGTTCAGGATGGTCCCGGCTTTTCCGTTCAGGATCTTGATAAAAACCTGGCCGCCAGATATGGTATCAAAAAGGATGAAGGTGTCGTTATCACAGAAGTCCAGCCGGGGTCTGAAGCGGCAAAAAAAGGACTCCGTCCGGGGGATATCATCCTCCAGGTGGGGGATAAAGAAATTTCTTCCGTTCGTGAATTTGACAAAGTTTTCGAAAAATATGAAAAGGGCGACACAGTGTTATTGTTTATCCAGCGAAAAAACCTGAAACTTTTTGTCGCGCTTACCATACAATAAATACTTCTCAAATCCCCTCAATGCTCCTCACAAAGCCGCCCGAAACCGGGCGGCTTTCCTCTTTTTAGCCTACAATCCCCTCCTGCCGACTGAAAAAGTGACGCGTGACGAGGGGTCCAATTATCCAATCAAATCAATCAAATCAATCTATTAAATCGAATCAATCAAACTCTCAACTCATCACTTATACTACTCAGCGGCAGGACACGTCCTGTCGCTACGACTCTCTATAAAATTAATTTTATTGCCATCATCAAAATGGCAACGGCAAGGATAGCTTTAATGATCGTTTCACCGCCTTTGACCTGAATTTTCGCACCCCACCAGGCGCCAATGGCATTTCCAATACCCAGGATCAAGCCATACATCCAGTGAATATTACCGGAGAGTGAAAAAATAATGATAGAGGGAATCGTGTAAATGGCTACAATAAACACCTTATGCATATTTACATATACGAGGTTCAGTTTAAGGACATGATACAAAACAGCCATGAGTAGAAAGCCTACACCAACCTGGATGAAACCGCCATAAAAACCGATAAAAAAGAGTCCGACCATACCGGCAAAACGGTGTTGGGGATGTGGAGTAGTCCGTTCATAAAAGACTTTTTTCTGGGGAATGAGCATGGTGATGACAATTCCTACCATAATAATGGCCAGCAGCCGTTCAAACCACACATCCGATATTTGGATGGAGAAGAAAGCACCCAGAATGGCACCGGGCAGGGTGGCTGCCGAGAGTTTGAGACTTTCACGAGTATGATGCACAGCCTGATTCCGGAAGGATTGTACGGCAAACACATTCTGGAACAAAATACCCACCCTGTTTGTCCCGTTGGCAACGGTGCTGTCCAGTCCGAGAAAAATCAGGGCCGGCAAGGTGATGGTTGATCCTCCCCCCGCGTTGACATTGATGAACCCGGCGGCCAGACCTGTGATGGCAAGGAGTATGATTTTGAGTGTTTCTTCCATTGTGTGCAGTATTCCTGTTACACGTTTGGTAATGTTCTCAGGGGTTTATAAAAGAAAGCAGCGCCTCCTGTGGCGGCTGCTAGAATCCCGATATATGCGAAAAGATTCCGGACAGGGATATATTCCGTTGCAAGCCCTGTCAAGGCGGTGGATACCGCTGTCAACCCAACGACTGAGATAGAAATCAAACTAAAAAAACGTCCCTGAAGAGAATAGGGAACCCTTTTTTGAATAAGCGTGGTTCTGCCGACAATAATAAGAGGGATAAAAAGAGCATGAAAGAAAATAATGGCCCAGAGAAGAGGAATGGTGCTTGCCCATTTCACTGGGATATATGTGAGTCCATCCATGATGATACCGGTTATAAGCATGATTCCCAGGGGGATTTTCCGTCCCCATTTCATGAGAAAAAGAGAGGTGATAATCATCCCGATAGACAAAAACGTTTCACATAATGCCCAGTCGGATGCGCTGCCGTTAAAAACTTCCCGGACCAGGATAGCCATACCCACAACGGCCGGACCCATAATGAAGAGATTATCCACCACGGTGATAATCAACAACCAGATTAAAACAGGGTCGTTTTTAAGAGTGTCCAGAATATCCGTCAGTGTCCGCATATCCAGGGATTGGATCTGGATATCTTTTTCCAGGGCTGGGTGTTTCATCAGGAATCCTGTGATAAAGGCGAACAGAAAGAGGACTCCGATTAACATAAACACCTGTACGGCTCCCATCAGGTCAATCAGGTATCCGGCAAGGACCGGTCCCAGAATAAAGGCGATCTGAATGGTCACCTGAACGATGGTGTTCCCCCGGAGGAGTTTGGATTCAGGCAGGTAAAGAGGAATCAATGAATCGCGGGAGGGATTGTAAAAGGCTGCCACACTGGTCAGGATAAATGCAATGATTCCCATCATGCGAATGGACAGGTTGTCCAGACTGTGTAACAAGGGGATGAGCAGAACAATCCCGGCCTCCAGGAGGCAGACCCAGCGGATAATGCTGACTTTGCTCCTTCCGTCTGCAAAGATGCCGGCCGGAAGACTGAAAAAGAGGTAAGGCAGATAAACGGCCGAGGCCAGAAGCCCTGTCGTCTGTTTTGATCCGCTGATGTCCAACACAGCCCAAATGAGGGAAACCTGAAACAAAGCATGGGAGACCTGAAAAAAGAAGAGATTCCCCGTCAGGGCCAAAAAAGAATTCCCATCATTTGTTTTTCTCATGAACATGTGCGAATTTAAAAGACTTTTCAGGTGATAAAAAATGTAAAGCGGAGAGAAACCATGCGGAAAAAAATCATAATTGCCCACAGCCCGGATTCTGATGATGCCTTTATGTTCTATGCCTTCGCCGCAGAAAAGATCGATACACGGGGCTATGTGTTTGATCATTATCTTCATGATATTCAGTCTCTGAATGATGATGCGGAAACCGGTCGTTTTGAAATATCCGCCGTATCCATCCATGCCTTTCCCTACATTGCCGATAAATATGCCCTGATGACTTGTAGTGCTGGCATGGGGGATAATTACAGCCCAAGGACGTTACGCGAGAACCTGCAGTCCCTGACGCTTTGACACAATTAACCGTGACGGTTCCTGGATTGAAAACTTCGGCTTACCTAACACAACCTCTATTGGGGAGTGTCCATTTGAATCCGTATAAAATATCCATCATCAGATACAGGGATTTTAAAATCAGGTTTCCTTCATCACCGGAGTTTCCAATGTTTTCTTTTGCTCGGCCTTTAAATCGACGGCCTTATCCATGGTATACTCGTAATGATCCATGGAATGAGTTCCTTCTTTTTATGATTCGTATTTAGATAAAAATTAGGAGAACTTTAATCCGGTATCAAGGTGGAAACAAATCCCGTGAATTTATATGCGTAAAATTTTTATCGGGACACGAATATGTGTAACTTATCTTATTAAAAAATAAAAACAGGATTGCATACTATGATCAATTCGTTGCGCATTAAAATGTTATTGGCTTTTGCTTCTTTTCTTTTCATCCTGGGAGTTCTTTTTTATTCCCAGAAAAACGTTCATGAATTACGGCAGGAAGCAAAGGATGTTCTCCTTTTTTACACAGAATTGTATGCCCGGATTGCCAGCGAGGAAAATTTTACCGATTTCAGTTTTTTATTTGATGAGATTTTAACACGTATTTCTTTCCCAATTATTGTGACAGGCCGTCAAAATCATGAGATTAGTGCCTGGAAGAATGTTCCCGGCATTCCCGACACAACACGTATGTCTCCGACAGTTCACAGCGCCCTCATCGAAAAAGTCCATATGATGGATCGGTTTACAGAGCCGGTACCGCTTACATACGATACTCTGGTTGTAGGGTATATCCATTACGGGGACAGTCCCACAATCCGGCGATTACGATGGATGCCATATATTGAATTGGGTGGTGCTATTCTGTTAATATTTATCGGTTTTATGGTCTTTCAGTATATCAGAAGCAGTGAGAAAAAATTCATCTGGGTTGGTATGGCCAAGGAAACGGCACATCAGTTGGGAACACCAATCAGTTCTTTGATGGGGTGGCTAGTTTTAGCCCGTGAGACATTTGAAACGCATCACGAGATTTTTGATGAAATGGATGTGGATGTTCACAGACTTGAAAAGATCTCAAACCGTTTTTCGCAAATTGGATCCAGGGTACAGCAAAAGAAAATTGATTTACAGGATGTGATGAATCATGTCAG
>JASGMP010000031.1 GCA_030156395.1 Fidelibacterota bacterium | reverse complement strand
CGCTCTTCCGATCTAGCCCCTGAACCCTTGAACCCTTGAACCCATGAACCCTTGAACCCCTGAACCCCTGAGCCCCTGAGCCCCAAAATAAGAGAGATGGGATATATGATTTCGTTTAGATAGCGCCCCCCACCCCGGGGTAAAATACACCGAAATGCGACACAATGCAAGATAATATTGTTAATCGTATATGTGTTAATTCGAATTATTTAATGGATGAAATACAGTTTTTATTTAAACTTTTCAGCAATCGTATCAAGTATCAGCTTATGAAAGATAATGGATTTGAACGCTGCGCAGTAGCGTTTGAACAACGAACATGGTGAGGTGCTTGAAAGCCGCGAAGCGGCGTTTAATAATTCAAACGGCACTTCGTGCCGTTCAATAGCTTCGCGGTGCTCAGCATTCAAGTATTGATATGCTTTCTTTCTTCGTACCTATGTCCCTTTTCCCTGTCTTATCCCCTCGCACTTTCATGAAGTGTAGATGGAGTTTTACAGATTATTTCGGGAAAGACAGGATAAATGATTATATTTTTCACGGTATTCAGATCATGTAAGAGGTATAAAATGAAAAAAGTATTCAAATGGAGTCTTCTTTTTACAACTTCGATGATACTCCTCTCCTGCTCAAAGGAAATGATGGACCCGCCGGTTGCTCCGAGGATTGAAAAAAAGATTGAAGCTTTCGGAGATGTTCGGGTGGATTATTATGACTGGCTGAAAGATAAACAGAATCCGGAGGTTATCCGGTATCTGGAGGCAGAAAACGATTATGCAGACTTTATCTTGAAAGACACCCGTAAGTTGCAGAAAAAACTGTATCGGGAAATGATCGGACGGATACAGGAAACGGATATGTCCGTCCCTGTAAAACACGATGACTATTTCTATTACAGTCGGACGGAAAAAGGGAAACAATACAGTATCTATTGCCGAAAAAAAGGATCCTTGGACCATAAAGAAGAGATTTATTTTAATGCCAATACACAGGCTGAGCATAGTGATTTTTATTCCCTGGGACTTCTAAGCGTGTCCTCCAACCACCAGATCCTTGCCTATGCGGAAGACCGGAATGGCTCGGAAGTATATACCCTGCGTTTTAAAAATCTTGAAAAGGATTTCCTCTATCCGGAAGTCATCGACAGTGTGGCCGGTGGGGTATGGGCAAATGACAACAAGACCTTTTTTTATTCAACCATTGATTATACCTACCGCCCATGGCGGGTTTACCGGCATGTTCTGGGAACTCCCGCTTCAGAGGATGTCCTGGTGTATGAGGACCCGGACATGGCTTACTATGTAGATGTGGACCGTTCAAAGGACAAGCAGTACATTTTCATTACATCTGCAAGCAAGATCACAACGGAAGTCCATTACCTGAAAACCAGCAATCCTGAAAAGGATTTCACCCTTTTTGCTCCCCGGGAGAAGGGAAGGGAATACAGCCTGGAACATCGGGACGGATTTTTCTATATCCTGACGAATCTGAATGATCAGAAAAATTTTGTCATTCTCCGACAGCCAGTTTCAGCACCGGCCTTTACGCAGACCGTCACAGTGTATGAACACAATCCGGAGGTAAAAATCACCGGTCTGGATATGTTTGAAGATTTTCTTGTCATTTACAAAACCGGAAATGCCCGGGCCATGATTGATGTGTATACCTTTGGGGATAAAGAAGCCCACACCATTTCCTTTCCGGAAAAAACATATACTGCCCGGGGAACAGACAATCCGGAATATACATCAGACGTTTTGAGAATTCACTATACCTCTCTTCTTACTCCCGAGACGGTTTATGAATATAACATGAAAACCCGCGAACTCTCTCTACTGAAACAAAAGGAGGTCCACGGTGGTTGGGACCGTCACGATTATTCCACCGACCTTTTATGGGTCACAGCTCGTGACGGGGCGAAAATCCCTGTTTCGATCCTCTATCCGAAAGGATTTAAAAAAGATGGGACTCAGCCTCTGTTTCTTTATGGATACGGAGCATACGGAATTGCCATGACACCCTATTTTTCCTATGCCCGCTGGAGTCTGGTGGACCGGGGATTTGCCTATGCCATTGCCCATATCCGGGGTGGCGGAGCCAAAGGCGAATACTGGTATGAAGACGGGAAATGGCTGAAGAAAAAAAATACCTTTACGGATTTTATTGATGTGGCTGAATATCTTATCCAGGAAGGCTACACGACACCGGAAAAACTGGCCATAAGCGGCGGGAGTGCCGGTGGTCTTCTTATAGGAGCTGTTGTAAATATGCGCCCGGATCTCTTTGGGGTTGTAGTGGCCAACGTTCCATTTGTGGATGTTCTTAACACCATGTCCGACCCCGATTTGCCCCTGACCGTCACCGAATATGACGAATGGGGGAACCCGGCCATCGAAACCTATTACTGGTACATCAAAAGTTATTGTCCCTACACCAATGTGAAAGCACAGGACTATCCCCCCATGATGATTACAGCAGGGCTGAATGATCCCCGGGTTTCCTATGCCGAGCCGGCCAAATGGACCGCCAAACTCCGTGCCCTGAAAACAGATCATCATCCCCTGATTTTAAAAACCAATATGGGAGCCGGACACGGGGGCGCATCGGGCCGTTATGATGCCTATAAGGAAATTGCTGAGGAATATGGGTTTGTTTTGGGAATCATTAAAGGAGAATGAAGAATGAAGTATGATGAATGATGAATTGGGTGCAGAGGCTCATATAAGGAAGAATATGAAACTATTGATCACAGGAACGGCCGGTTTTATTGGATTTCACCTGACGCGGCGCCTTCTGGCCGAAGGTCATGACATTACCGGGCTGGATAACCTGAACGAGTATTATGATGTCAACCTGAAATATGCCCGTTTGAGGGAATTGGGAATCGCCCTGTCTTCGAAACAAAAGAGTTCTGAGTCCTTTTCTCTTCAGACGGGCCGGCTGCATTTTATTCGAGCAGATCTGACGGATAAAGAAAAGCTTCTCTCCCTTTTCAGAGATACATCCTTTGATCAGGTGATCCATTTGGCTGCCCAGGCGGGAGTCCGGTACAGTCTGGATCACCCACAAACCTATGTGGATAGCAATGTAACAGGTTTTTTGAATATTCTGGAAGCTTGCCGGCGCTATCCTGTATCACATCTGATCTATGCCAGTTCATCCAGTGTGTATGGATTAAATACGGATTTTCCTTATTCAGAAAAGGACCGGACTGACCAACCGGCCAGCTTGTATGCCGCCACAAAAAAAGCAGATGAAATGCTGGCACATGCCTACAGTCACTTGTTTTCCATTCCCATCACCGGACTCCGATTTTTTACCGTCTATGGCCCATGGGGGCGACCGGATATGGCTTTTTTTAAATTTACCGATGCCATTTTGCACCAAAAACCTATTGACGTGTATAATCACGGCAAAATGGCCCGGGATTTTACTTACATCGACGATATTCTTGAAGGAATTCTCGGTGTGATATATAAACTTGCTCCCCGGGGAAATCCTCCGTGTGACCTTTATAATATCGGTCTTGGAAATCCCGTCAATCTCATGGAATTTATCCGGGCCATTGAATCTGCCTGCGGGGAAAAAGCGGAAATCCGCTATCAAAATATGCACCCCGGAGATGTCCTAAAAACCCATGCGGATATATCCGCCCTTCAAACCTTATGTGGTTATCACCCAAAAACAGATATCCAAACCGGAATGAAACATTTTGTGGAATGGTATAAAAACTATTACCACTTGTTATAAAAGAGTTTAAAAAAAAACAATTCGAAGGCAAGAGAAATTCTTTAACGGGCTATATATTCTGTATAAATGTAAAGGGATGCCGCAAAAATCAAAGCCAGTACAAAAGCCCTGATGATGCCTGCTTTTAAGTCTTCGAAGTATCGGTTTTTTTCTTTCATTTCACGTGAATCCATGACTCGATGATACCTCTTTGCTTTTTGTAAACAGAATATACTGTGTTTATGCTGTAAACAATGTGATATCTGTCAATTTCATGAAAAGGATATTCTGTTTTTAGGCCAGATTTACCAGCACAAAATAGAGAAACTGGGCAATAAAGATATGCATAGGAATTAATTGCCGGTCTTTAACAGGCGGGAAATACCGTAGGAAAGGAAAGGAGAAAATAAAACCGAAGACAAACCATGCCACATAATTTTGCCATGGAATCGTATAGTATTGCCAATACCAGAATCCCAAAGCCCGGGCTGCCGGTTCCAAGACAGCATCAAATCCAGTCATTAATAATGCTGCAAAGAGTGCCCTGAAAACCCACGCATAATGGGTCAGATACAGGTTTGCAATCTGTACGGCACCAAAAACCAGGTTGAGCCAGCTAAGGCCGATCACCAAAGGAACACCGAAAATCTGCGGGGTAAGGACGTTTGTATAGGCATAATGTCCGAAAAGGATTCCGGTTTTTTCGCCCACAATTTCCACTGCCAGGGCGGTTATAAAAATTAAGCCTGTCCAGATGAAAAAAATATTCAGCAGGGGTGTCTCCCGATAGAGAGAGATAAAATAAATCAGATTCATGGAAAAGAGGAGAACCAGAAGTGGAACGTACAGTATCTGGCTGGTTTTGTGAAAAAGTCCTGCCAGGTGCCAGATTCCTCCAAAGATCATCACCGCGTATATGAGAATCATGAGTCCGTATGTTTGGAAAAATTGTTTCTTCATCGTGTGTTTTCCTCTTTTATGACAGCTCTTCCCTTCCAGGTGATGCTGTCTTTTCGGTAACTGTTCCAGGCGTGAAAAGCGATACGGGCTGTATACAGGATGGATATGGGGTGCAAAACGATGCTGACAAAAGGCGGGTGACGGTAAGCCAGCACCAGAAGCGTGCGGATCAACAGATTGAGAACCACAGTTCCTGCAACTGCTAAACCGGCCGAAAAATCAACAGTCCGTAAGGAATCACCATTGTCAATAGCGATATGAAAAAATAAGAAAAAATAATCCCGAATGAAATCCAGTAAAACAGAATAAATTTTTTGTGAATCTGTTTCGGATTTTCCAGAATATTTCGGGTATAAAATGAACAAAAGAAATATTTTGTTAACAAAATCCATACAAGAGGGAAAAAAATTCCAGGGAATATTTCAAAATTCCCAAAGATATAAATATATGGAAGTTGTTTTTCTCATATTCTTTGATGATCATATCATAAGGCAGAGATTAGGAAATAGACAGGCTAAATTTAAAAAAAAGTAAAGATATTTTATAAAATAATGCTTATAATTTCCTTACTGGTTAAGCTAACAGTTGGGAACAATCGCAAATTTTGGTGTGTACATACTTTTGTGCTTGACATGGAAATATCACTTTGGTAATATCTTATCCGCACACATTTACCACGGTATGGCATTCAATCAAAACGTGTCTCATCCATCAATCATTTAAAAAAATGAAGGATTTTTTCTGTGAAAACAAGTAAACAAGCCGGCAATGCTGACAATGGAACCTATCGCATATCGGAATTGCAGGAAAAGACCCTGAAGCAATTGCAAAACATTGCTGCCGATTTTGAAGTCCCCGGGACCCAGAACATGAAAAAGATGGAATTGATTTTTAAAATCCTGGAAGCTCAAGCTGAGATCTCGGGAAATATTTTTGAAGAAGGGGTTTTGGAAATTCTTCCGGATGGTTACGGATTTCTCCGGAGCAGCCGGTTTCATTATCTGAACAGTCCCTATGATTTATATGTCTCACCCTCTCAGATCAAGCGGTTTGGTTTAAAAACAGGGCACATTATCAGTGGGCAGGTGCGTCCGCCCAAGGACAATGAGCGGTTTTTTGCCTTATTAAAAGTGGAATCGATAAACTTTGAAGATCCTGAGAAGGCCAAGATGACCCGGCCCTTTGGAACCCTGACACCTTTGCATCCCGAAGAGCGCCTGACCCTGGAACGGGATCCCAAAGATTACTCCACCCGGATTATCGATTTGTTATCGCCCATCGGGAAGGGTCAGCGGGGACTTATTGTCGCTCAGCCCAAGACAGGAAAGACCATTCTTTTGCAGAAAATCGCCAACAGCATATTAGCCAACCATCCGGAAGCGATGCTGATTGTGCTTCTTATTGATGAAAGGCCGGAGGAAGTGACGGATATGCAAAGGAATGTCGATGCGGAAGTCGTGAGTTCCACCTTTGATGAACCGCCGGAACGGCATGTCCAGGTAGCTGAAATGGTGTTACAAAAAGCCCGGCGCATGGTGGAGTTCGGTCATGACGTGGTCATTCTTCTGGATTCGATTACCCGCCTGGCCCGTGCCCACAATTCCGTGGTGCCCCACTCCGGAAAAATCCTCTCCGGGGGTATTGACAGCAACGCACTGCACCGGCCAAAACGCTTTTTCGGCGCAGCCCGGAATATTGAGGAAGGAGGCAGCCTGACCATTATCGCCACCGCCCTCATTGATACGGGAAGCCGGATGGATGATGTGATTTTTGAGGAATTCAAGGGAACCGGTAATATGGAACTGGTTTTGGACCGGCGCCTTAGTGACCGCCGGATCTTCCCGGCCATTGATATTAACCGGTCAGGAACCCGTAAGGAAGAACTCCTGATGTCCAAAGCCGAACTGGCCAGGGTGTGGATCCTGAGGAAATTTCTCAATGAAATGAGTCCCGTGGAAGCTATGGAGTTTCTCCTGGATAAGATGTCCGCCTCCCGGACCAATAAAGACTTCCTACGAAATATGAATTCCTGACGTGGATTCCCCATGGAGTTGAAAGCCCATATCCTAACACTCGATAAACCGTTTACGTCTGATGCCTATACCCTGCGGAATGCTGTTCTGGAACAGTATGCCGGTTCGGATTTCTGCAGCTATATCGACGGAGAATTGCGGAAAAAAGTGATTTATCCCCGTATTCATTTCACTTTGGTAGATGACAAACCGGTTGTGGTGGGAATGAAAGAGGCCATGGACACAACGGATGCTTTTGTCGAAACATTGAAAAAAATACGGATTCATGGAGAGGAATGGACAGTGCAATCGGTGGAATCCAGCCATGATTGTACCTATTTTGATAAAACGGGGATTTGGTATACCTACCGGTTTTTAACCCCCTGGGTGGGTCTAAACCGGCAGAATCTGATCCGGTACAAATATTTGTATGCGGCCGAACGGACAGCTTTTTTGAATAAAATGCTTTCTCAGAACATCGTGTTCCTGATGAAAGAATTCGAATATTCTCCCCGGTTTAAAATATCCTGCCGAATCCGCATTAACGGCTTGAATCCCACTGTTCATCCCGAGATTGGAATGGGGTATTTCACGGGAGAGTTCCAGTCCAATGTCTATCTGCCTGAATATCTGGCCATGGGTTGTGGTATCAGCCGGGGATTCGGTACCATTACCTGCATTGACAAATCCCGTAATACCAGGCATAAACCGGACATTTCGACAGATTAAGGCAATCTTTACAAACCTGAAATCATTGACCCAAGGAGTGGGTGTTCATGTCCCGATTAAGAGCGTATATTGTGCTGGGAAGACCGATAAACCTTCTTCTCAGCACACTGACGGTATTGATCACAGCCTCATTTTTTGTTCCCTTTCCCCGTTGGAAAATGATATTATCCGCACTCTTGACTGTTGTGATGCTCAATGCCGGCGGGAATGCCGTCAATGATTTGTATGACGAAGCCATAGACCGGATTAACCGTCCCCACCGCCCCCTTCCGTCCGGACAACTATCCCGGAAAAATGTCCGCCATTATGCCATCGTGACATTTATCATAGGGAATGTAGCTGCCCTTTATGCCGGATGGATGCCCTTTGTCATTGCGGCTCTTATTTCAACACCCCTCATGATTGTTTACTCCGCACGTTTTAAACGAAGGCCTCTCACAGGGAACCTGATCATTGCCTTCATTTTGGGACTAGCCTTCATTTTTTGCAGTCTGGTTTTTGGTAATGTAAAACTGGGAATCACGCCGGCGATTCTGGCCTTTTTTTATACCCTCATCCGGGAAATCATTAAAGATATGGAAGATCTAAAAGGCGACCAGGCCGAAGGAGCCCAAACTCTGCCAGTGCGTATCGGGGAAAAGAAAACCCGGATGATCACCTCTTTTCTTTTACTGTTTCTGGTTCTCGTGCTTCCCTTTCCTGTGACCTTTTCTTTATACTCAAAGGCTTACCTGATACTGGTTCTGCCTTTGGTGGGGCTTCCCCTTGTGGCAATGGCAGTTTATCTTTGGATCCCCCGTGAAAATTTTCGATACAGCTTCTTGTCTCAAGTTTTGAAAATTGATATGTTTGCAGGTCTGGCAGCCATATTTGCCGGTATTCACTTTTGAACAGATTAACAGGATTCATGATGCCCGGTTTTGTACATCTTCACACACACAGCGATTATAGTCTACTCGACGGAGCCCAAAAAATTGAGCGCCTGGTTAAACGCACCAAGGAATTGGGAATGTCGGCAGTGGCATTGACGGACCATGGCGTTTTATACGGCGTTATTGAATTTTATGAAACCTGTATAAAGCATAAGATCAAACCCATCATCGGGTGTGAGGTTTATGTTGCCGAAGGATCCCGTTTTGACCGGAAAACGACCCGGGGTGAAGGGTTTGGCAACAATCACCTGATATTGTTGGCGATGAACAATACCGGGTATAAAAACCTGGTGAAACTGGTTTCTCTGGGATTTACGGAAGGTTTTTATTACCGGCCCCGGGTGGATATGGAATTGTTGAAAAAATACAATGAAGGATTAATTGCCACCTCAGCCTGCCTGAAAGGACGTGTCGCGGAACTTTCAGTAAAACACAGCTATAAAGCGGCAAAAGAAGCGGCTCTTGAATATGCGGAGATCTTTCCGGACCGCTATTATCTGGAAATTCAACGGCATGGTATTGAGGAAGAAACCCTGGCGAATGAATCCCTGCTCCGAATTCACCGGGAAACAGGCTTACCCCTTGTCTGTGCCAATGATGCTCACTACAACATAAAAGAAGAAGCGGAATCCCACGATATCCTTTTGTGTATAGGAACCGGAAAGCAATTTAATGATCCCAATCGCATGAGATACAAGGGGGATAGTTTTTATCTGAAATCACCGGAAGAGATGGCGGACCTCTTTAAGGATATTCCTGAAGCCCTGGAAAACACCGTGAAGATTGCCGAACAATGCAATGTAAAATTGAAGTTCGGTGAATATCATATGCCGAATTTTCCCATCCCTGAGGATGTCCCCGGTAAAGATCCGGCGGTGTATCTTAAACGTCTGAGTGAAGAGGGGCTTCAGAAGAAATTTCCCGACGGACAGATTCCGGAAAAATATCAAAAGCGCCTGGATTACGAATTGAATGTGATTAATTCCATGAAATTTCCCGGGTATTTTTTAATTACGCAGGATTTTATGCGGTATGCCCGTGAACATGATATTCCCGTCGGACCGGGCCGGGGTTCGGCAGCTGGAAGTCTGGTCGCCTATTCCCTTGGAATTACAAATATCGATCCCCTGAAATATGATTTGCTCTTTGAGCGTTTTTTAAATCCCCGCCGTGTGAATATGCCCGACATTGATACAGATTTCTGTTATGAACGCCGGGGTGAAATCATCGAATATATCCGTCAGCGCTATGGAACCTCCAGCGTGTCCCAGATTATTACATTTGGGACCCTGAAAGCCAAGGGACTTGTCCGGGATATTGCCCGTGTTTTGGGGATGACATACGCTGAAGGGGACCGGATCGCCAAGCTGATACCCGATGATTTAGGCATGACGCTGGAAAAGGCAGAAGAACTTTCGGAAGATATCCGGAATCTTCTGAAAAGTGATACCCGGTACCAAATTCTCTGGCGTCATGCCAAAGTTTTACAGGGCATGAACCGCCATTTTGGTGTTCACGCAGCGGGTGTTGTAATTGCCCCCGGGGATCTGACGGATTACAATATCCCGGTGGCTGTAAGCAACAATGGTGAACTGATTACCCAGTATGATATGAAATCCGTGGAAAAGGCCGGGGTGATTAAAATGGATTTTCTGGGACTCCGGACCCTGACGGTGATTTTCCATGCCATCCGGATGATTAAAGCCCGGGGAATTGAGCTGGATATGGATTCCATTCCCCTCGATGATAAGGAGACATTCCGTTTATTCAGTGAGGGACAGACCCACGGGATTTTTCAGTTTGAATCGGGAGGCATGCGTGAATATCTGAGAAAGCTCAAACCCTCCCACATCAATGATTTGATTGCCATGAATGCCCTCTACCGGCCGGGCCCCATCGAAAATATCCCTGCTTTTATCTCCCGAAAAAACGGGATCGAGAAAGTGTCTTATCTGCATCCCCTTTTGAAACCCATCCTCAAAGATACCTATGGAATCATTGTCTATCAGGAGCAGGTGATGCAGATTGCTTCGGAAATCGGCGGCTTTGATTTGGGGGATGCCGATTTGCTCCGCAGGGCCATGGGAAAAAAGAAAATGGATATCATGAAAGAAAAACGGATCCAGTTTGTTCAGGGAGCCAAAGAGCGGAAAGTACCTGAAAAAACCGCCAATGATATCTATGATCTTCTCATCAAATTCGCAGAATATGGCTTTAATAAAAGTCACAGCGTGGCTTATGCCCACGTAGCCTATCAAACAGCATATCTGAAAGCCCATTATCCCGCGGAATTTATGGCAGCCTCTCTGACCAGTGAACGGACAAATATCAAGCGGATGGTGGAACTGATCAATGAAGTCCATAAACTGGGTATTGAGCTTATTCCTCCGGATGTGAATAAATCCGAGGCCCTTTTTACCACAAAAGACAATACCATAGTATATGGTTTGAATGCCATCAAAAACGTGGGCGAAAAGGTTTCAGATGCCATCGTGGAAGCACGAAAGGAGGGTGGTCCTTTCAAAACAATTTTTGACCTGACCTGCCGGGTGGATCCCAGGGTTTTGAACCGGAAGGTTTTGGAAAGCCTCATTTATGCCGGCGCGCTAGATTCTCTGGAGGGAAACCGGGCACAGAAAATGAGTGCAGTGGATCTTTCCCTTACTTATGGTCAACGCTATCAGGATGAAGCCAACAATTCCCAGGTAAACCTCTTTGGTGACCTGACACAACAGGTGGTTTTAACTGAACCGCCCCTGGAAAATATTCCGGAATGGAATGCCTCTTTCCAGCTTGAACGGGAAAAAGAACACATCGGTTTTTATCTGAGTGGCCATCCCCTGGAAGATTTTCGGGATGAAATTGAAGCGGTGAGTAATATAGACCTAATTCGGGATGAAACTCAAAAACCTCCGGAGATTATCAAAGCCGGGGGGATTATAAAAAGCCGGAATATCCGGTATAATAAGCAAAACAATCCCTGGGCTATCCTGAAGTTGGAGACACTGACAGAAGATATCACGGTTATTGCTTTTCATAAAAGTTATATGACTTATAAGGATCTGATAGAAGAAAATCGCAAGGTTTTTGTCACCGGAAAATTATCTGAACGGGACCTGGACCGGGATGAGATCTCCATAATCCTGGAGACCCTTGAGCCCATAGAACACATCCGGGATGTCCAGCTGAAACAGATCCACCTGAGGTTGAAAAATGAAACGGCGGAAAATGTTTCCACGCTGAATAATTTGAAATCCCTTTTCAACCGGTATCCGGGCAAATTGCAGATCTTTTTCCATATTGTGTGCAATGACCAAAAAGAAAAAGTCATTCATGTTCAAAATATCCGGGCGAATGCTTCCGGAGAGCTATTGGATAAACTCCGGGAAATGCTGGGTAAACCCAATGTATGGTTAACGGCATGATTGCTGTTTTACAACGTGTCAGCAAGGCTTCGGTCACCGTTGGGGGAGAAGAAATTGGTCAGATTGGCACTGGATTAATGATTCTTTTGGGGGTTGTGGCGGATGATCAAACAAGGGATGCGGATTACCTGGCTGAAAAAATTTCCAGATTCAGGATTTTTGGTGATGAGGAAAACCAAATGAACCGGGACATCTTGGAAATTGGAGGAGCGTGTCTGGTAGTATCCCAATTTACTCTTTGCGCAGACTGGCTGAAAGGCCGGCGTCCTGGATTTACGAAAGCGGCACCCCCCGAAAAAGGTGAGGAACTCTACAAATATTTCTGTGAACAACTTCGACGGACCGGTGTCCCGGTGGAAACAGGACGATTTGGGGCCATGATGTCTGTCTCTCTGGTGAATGAAGGGCCTGTAACCTTTGTTTTAGACAGTAAGAAGAAATTTCATCGTCACCCAAACAAATAAATATTATAATATGTTCTTTGAAATGGGTTTCAGCTGTTCTAATTTAAGGCATGAAACAGAATATGAAAACATCGCAGGACCGTTCCACCGCCCTGCACTTTTGGCCGGAAGAGGATCGTCCGCGGGAAAAGCTGGAAAAATACGGAGCTGATTCCCTGAGTGATGCCGAATTAATCGCCCTTTTGATCCGGTCTGGTACACCGACCCTCAATGCCGTGGATTTATCCCGGAAAATTCTCCAGGAAAACGGGGGAATTGCAGGCTTGGGACGAATGTCCGCAAAATCCCTTCAGAATATCAAGGGAATGGGACCGGCAAAGGTGATGACTCTGATTGCTGCTTTTCAACTGGGAGCCCGATTTGCTGCAACGGAAGCCTTAAGTAGCAAGTCTCAGATGACCAATCCACGGAACGTGGCGATGCGATTTGGCCCGCCTCTTCGCCTGCTGAATTATGAGGTTTTTAAAGTGATTCTTCTGAACAGTCATAATCGGATCATCCGGGATATTGTCATCAGCCGGGGACATTTGAATGCTTCAGTTGTCCATCCCCGGGAGATCTTTAAAGCAGCGATTGACTATCTGGCGGCAGCAATTATTCTTTTGCACAACCATCCCAGCGGAAACCCCGAACCAAGCCGGGAAGATATCGAAATCACCCGGAAAATTGTAGAATCCGGAAAAATCATTGGAATTCCTGTCCTGGATCATATTATTATTGCAGACAGGGATTTTACCAGTTTTGCAGACAGACAATTGATATGAAACAGAGCAATCCCCAACCCCCGACATGCATCCCGCAACCTGCAACCCGGTACAGCTATCCGGAGAATTCAAAGAGTAAGGAGGAGTCATGAATACATACATGGATAGAATTCACGATACGTATCAAACTATCAGTAATTTGTTGGAAAAGGGTCTGGCGGATCAGGGTCTGAATATCATAAAACATCTTCCGGCAGATATGCAAGATCATGTGGTGATCCGTTATTTGAACGGAGTATGCCAGCAGGAATCGGGAGCTCCCGAGATAGCTGAGTATTATTTCCGAAGAGTTATTCATGAGGATCCCGGGTTTATTTCTGCAGCGGAAGCCCTCCTGTATATGCGTGAGAATATGCTAACCGATGGAGAAAAGGCCTATCTTTGTGAGCTTATCGGATGGATGAAACCAGACTCAGGTTCTCTGAAAGACATACGGAAAAGTCTGGCCGCAATTGCACCGGAACCCCTTAAACTCCACGAGAAACCAGAAGAGACATCTTCTATCCTTTATGCCAGGAACGGAATAAACCAAACAAAACCTGCAACACAGGAGCAAGCATCGGAAGAGGTACCTATTCTACACACAATTCAGGAAGATAAGACAGAAACATCTTCGGCTAATGCTGAGGAATCTCCGGTAGAGACGCCTGACAAGGAAAAATCCTCCTATCTGGGAGATATCCTTATTGATCTGAAGAAAAAAACATCGGAAAAGGAAATACACAAGCCGGCAATCCCCCAAAAGGGTGATGAAGAAGGCAAAGAGCCGGTCCTGGATATTCACCTCTCCCTTGAAGAAGAAGCG
The DNA here is from genome assembly GCA_030156395.1 of Fidelibacterota bacterium. Taxonomy (GTDB): domain Bacteria; phylum Fidelibacterota; class Fidelibacteria; order Fidelibacterales; family Fidelibacteraceae; genus Fidelibacter. Next base: position 6,289 of record JASGMP010000031.1, on the reverse strand, counting down.
GAAATTAAGCGGGAGGAAAAGCTGGAAGAAAGCGAATTACTTGCTGATTCGGAAGAAGCTTCCAGGTTAAAAGATCTTCTGAAAACACTCCATGAAAGAAAACAACGGGATATTGAAGATCAAAGACCCGAAAGTACTGAAACGACATTCCAGGAAGAAAATCTGGAAACGGCCGGACCTTTTGACACGCTGACCATGGCCAAAGTGTATTATAAACAGGGGGCATATACTTCTGCATTGCGGATTTTACAAATGTTAAAAAAAAGCACATCGGATGACACTAAATTGAAGGAAATTGAAACCCTGGTGGATAAAGTGCAGGAAAAAATCGAAGCTGAAAAAACGGGATAAACATGCCTGACATCAAAAATCTTGTTCTCGATTTGGGAAATGTGGTTGTTGACGTAGATTATCCCCGCTTTTGCCTGAAAGCCGGTATTGATGTGGGCGCATTCGAAGCTTTTTACAATACACCTTTTTTCAGGGATTTTGAAATCGGGAAAAAGTCGCGGGAGGATTATTTCCCGGCATTGGAGAAATATACCGGATTTCCCGCTGCCCGGCGAAAGGAGTTTGAAAGACAGATTCATACGGCTTTTCCCCTTCGCCTAAGAACCTGGGGCCTGATTCATTTTTTAAAACAACACATGGCAGTCTATCTTTTATCCAACACCAATGTGGTGGATTTCGAAAATATCGACGCATATATCGGATTAAGAAAAGCCTTTCACAATGTCTACCTCTCTTATGAACAGCAACGGAGCAAACCCGATCCTGATACCTATCGTCATGCAGCCAGAGTCTTGGGCGTCCGACCGGAAGAAACTCTTTTTTGTGACGACCGTCAGGACAACATCGAAGGGGTTCGCCAGGCAGGCTGGCAGGGATATCGGGTAGAAAACGAAGACGCCTTTTTGATGTTTCTCACGAATACCCTGAAGCTGAATCACGGAGGATTGACATGGTAGCCATGAATTCCCAAACACCCCGGACCAAATCCAACGTCTGGATCCCCCTCCTGTTGGGACTCCTGCTTTCGGTGTTTTATTTCTATCACGGGCGTATGAGTACGTTTGAACGCTTTTTCAGCAATAATACAATCACAGCTCCCCTGCTGTCCGTGTATTACCAATGGCTTTCAGCGGTTTTGATCTTTTTTATCATCCCATCTCTCACCTGGACCGGTGTGATGGGATACCGATTAAAGGAAATGGGACTTCGTTTCGGAGATTGGAAAAAAGGGCTGCTTTCCCTGGCGATTGGTATTCCTCTTATGGTACTGTACGCCTTCGGAGCCTCTCAAATGTATGAATTCCAGGATATTTATCCCCTGTATAAATATATTGGCATGGAAAATCTCTGGGTGATTCTTCGATATTACCTGACAGCCTTTCTTTTTTATTTTTCGTATGAAGCCTTTATCCGGGGATTTATTTTTCATGCCATGAAAGATGAAATTGGCGTTTTGGGGGCTATCCTCATTGCGGCCCTTGTCGGAGCCCCAGTCTATATTGGTGCTTCGGAAATGGAAGGCATCATGTCCATTCTTCTCCACATGGCTTTTGGGGTTGTAGCCTGGAAAACCCGCTCCTTCCTCTATACAGCTGTCCTGGGATGGATCTGGCTTATGGCTGTAGACTGGTTTATTATTCTTGGGGTCTGATCCCAAAAACCACCTTTTTATCAATAATGTGTTATGAAACACGAAATTATTTAGTATCCTTTGTTAAATTCTAATAAAATATTTAAACTTCACTTTTGTGACTATGTTTTGTGTTGGGTACACTATTTGGGAGGATATCTATGAAACTGAAAAAAAATATCGCCATCAGTGAAACGGGATTTGTCTTTGACCCCACAACTGGGGATTCCTATACCCTGAATCCGGTGGGAATGGAAATTTTATCCCTTTTGAAGGAAGGTCTGGAACTGGAAGCCATTTCCGCCAGAATTCTGGAAAAATATGATGTGGAAAAAGGGGTATTGGAACGGTACCTCTACGACTTTTTGGGACTATTAAAACAATATCAATTGGTTGAAGAGGATGATGAAAACTAAAATCACCGTTGCCGTTTCCGGATTGAATAATGTCGATAATCCCGGACCCGGAATTCCTGTTGTTCGGGGTATCCGGGAATCCACTTTTTTTGAGCCACGGATTGTGGGGCTGGTATATGAAAACCTGGAACCAGGGGCTTATATGCATGATCACGTGGACAAGAGCTATAAAGTGCCCTATCCATCTGAAGGAAGCGGAATATTGATGGAGCGAATCCGGGATATCCATGCCAAAGAATCCATCGATGTGCTCATCCCCAATTTTGATTCGGAATTGTATGCGTTTATGAAGGCAGAGCCTGAACTCAAACGCCTTGGCATTCATACCTTTTTACCGACATTGCCGCAATTTGAGGAACGGCATAAGTCAAATCTGCCTGAGTTTGGTGAGAAATATAAAATAAAGGTGCCTAAAAGCCGCCCTATTACACGCATTCAGGAATTGAAGGAGTTGGAAGAGGACTATGACTATCCCATGGTCATCAAGGGAAAGTTTTATGATGCCTCTATCGCCTATTCATTTGAGCAAGCCCAAATCTATTTCAATAAAATCGCTTCCAAATGGGGATTGCCTATTGTGGTTCAGGAATATATCCATGGGACCGAGGTGAATGTCGTTGCCCTGGGAGACGGCCGGGGAAACACCATCGGAGCCGTTCCCATGAAAAAGCAGTATATCACAGATAAGGGCAAAGCCTGGGGCGGTATCACCCTGGATGACCCCAAAATGTTGGAGCTGACACATGATATCATCGGCCAAACCCACTGGCGCGGAGGCATGGAACTGGAGCTTATACGGACCGATAAAAAGGAGCTGTATCTGATAGAAATCAATCCCCGCCTTCCTGCCTGGGTCTATCTTGCCGTGGGAGCCGGACAAAACCTCCCTGAAGCCCTGGTCAAATTAGCACTGGATTATTCTGTTGAACCTTTTACAGCATATACTGTGGGTATCCTTTTTATCCGGTATTCCTATGATATGATCTGTTCCCTGGAGGAATTTCAAACCCTGTCCACAACGGGAGTATTGTAGACGGGGCGTAGGGGCGGATCCGTGTGTCCGCCCGGATAAGAGGTTACGAAGGTTCATAAAATCATGAAAAATGATGAAAGATAAAAAAATGGAAAAAATACCTTTTGAAAGACCGCTGATACAAAAAATCAACGCCGGACTTCCAAGCAAATATGGAATGATCCGTCGGCCGGAACCCATCGAAGATATCGAAGGGATTTCGGTTGAATCTCTTCTGAATGAATATGGCTCTCCTCTCTTTATTCTATCTGAAAAGATGCTTCGAAAGACATATCAGGAAGCGTACAGGGCTTTTTCGTCTCGTTATCCCAAAGTGCAGTTTGCCTGGTCCTACAAGACGAATTACTTAAATGCGGTGTGTAAAATATTCCACCAGGAGGGATCCTGGGCTGAAGTCGTTTCCGGATTTGAATACGAAAAGGCCCTGGCAAATGGTGTCCCCGGTTCAAAAATCATTTTTAACGGTCCCTTTAAATCCCGGGAAGATCTGAAAAAAGCCGTTGAGAATGATTCATTAATCCATATTGACCATTTTGATGAACTCTATGAACTTCTGGATCTTGCAGAGAACCTGGAAAAACGCCCCAAAGCGGCAATCCGGGTAAATATGGATACGGGGATTTATCCTCAATGGGATCGTTTCGGATTCAATTATGAAAACGGAGAAGCCTGGGATGCTCTCAACCGGATCATGATCAGTAAGCAAATAGATCTTCTGGGACTTCACACCCATATCGGAACCTATATGATGACCGTTCAGGCGTATGAAAAAGCAGCCATGAAGCTGGCGGATCTGGCCATTGGTCTTGAAAGAAAATATAAACACACGATAAAGTATATCGATATGGGCGGCGGTTTTGCGTCTAAAAATACCCTGAAAGGAGCTTATTATCCCGGGAGTGATACAGCACCCTCCTTTGATGATTTTGCCGAGGCTATTGTTTCCGCGCTGATGAAATCGGAATTCAAACCGGATCATTTACCCCTGCTTATACTGGAAACGGGCCGGGCACTGGTGGATGACGCGGGCTGGTTGGCAGGCAGGGTGGTTGCCAACAAACGTCTGGCTGACGGACGCCGGGCGACGATTATCGATGCGGGTGTGAATCTCCTTTTTACTTCATTCTGGTATGATCATGACATTCGCCCGGCAAAACAGCTTTCCGATCAAACTGAAGACACAACAATTTATGGTCCCCTCTGTATGAATATTGACATTATCCGGGATCATATTCAATTTCCCCTTCTGAAAAAGGGAGATCCTTATGTGATTCGGAGGGTTGGTGCTTACAATAATACGCAATGGCTTCAGTTTATTACACTTCGTCCACGGGTGGTTTTAATTGACCCGAAAGGGAAAAGCCATATCATCCGGGACGGGGAAACACTCGAAACCCTGAACCGCTGCGAGCATCTTCCGGAACATCTGAACTGATATAAGGACCGTTCATGAAACGTGAGTTCGATTTTACAGGCAGTCTTTTAAACAGCTATTCGCAAATTTTCTTTTCCGATAACCGCTTGTTTGCCGGTATTCTGATTCTGGTAACCTTTGTGGATTTTTATACCGGACTTTTCGGTTTGCTGGCCGTCCTTACCACAACTCTTTTGGCCCGATATCTGGGGTTTCATCCCTTTAAAATTCAGCAGGGGTATTATGGTTTTAATTCTCTGTTGGTAGGACTTGGACTGGGTATTTTTTTCCAACCGGGTCCCCTGCTGGTCCTTATCGTCATCCTCGCATCGATTCTTACCCTTTTTATTGCCGTCAGTTGCGAAGGGATTATCGGCAAATATGCTCTTCCTTACCTCAGTATCCCCTTTGTATTGTCTATGTGGATCCTGACACTGGCTTCCCGTGAATTTCAAGCCCTGGGTTTGAATGAGCGAGGTATTTATACCTTAAATGACTTATACGTTATTGGGGGAAATTCACTCATTCAGGTGTACGACTGGTGGAATCGTCTGGCAATTCATCCCTCGATCCGTGCCTATTTCCTCTCGCTGGGTGCGATTCTTTTTCAGTACAATATGCTGACAGGTATCCTTGTAGCAGTGGGATTGCTTCTGTATTCCCGCATTGCCTTTACCTTGTCCCTGCTGGGCTTTTATACGGCATATTTTTTCTATCTGCTTATCGGTGCCCCCTTTTCAGAAGTGAGTTACAGCTATATCGGTTTCAACTATATTCTGACGGCCATTGCCACCGGAGGTTATTTTATCATCCCCAATAAAAATTCCTATGTGTGGGCAATTCTGACAATTCCCCTGGTAGTGGTGATGACGATTGGACTATCCCGCATTCTTGCCGTTTTTTATCTGCCGGTCTATTCGCTGCCCTTTAATGTGCTCTCCCTCCTTTTCCTGTATGTTTTGAAATTCCGGGTGGATAACAGGGCAAACCTGACACCGGTACTCATTCAACAAAATACGCCGGAGAAAAATCTCTATTCATATCTGAATTTTATGGAACGTTTTGGAAAAGAGAGTACAGTACCGGTTCACCTGCCATTTTTCGGTGAATGGATTGTCACACAGGGACACAATGGAGAATATACTCATCGGGACCGGTGGCGTCACGCCTGGGACTTTGAAATCGCCGATGAAACAGGACAAACCTGGAAAAATTCCGGGGATTTTCGTGAGGATTATTTTTGTTATGATAAAACAGTCATTGCTCCGGCCGACGGGACTATTGAAGCCGTGGTGGATGATGTCCCCGATAATACTATTGGAGAACGAAACCTGGAACAAAACTGGGGTAATACGATAGTGATCAAGCATGAAGATGACCTGTTTACCAAATTGAGCCATCTGAAACCGGGCTCTATCCAGGTGAAGCCCGGTGATAAGGTCCGGAAAGGAGATATGCTGGCCCGGTGTGGAAACTCGGGGAATTCCCCCTATCCCCACCTCCATTTTCAGATCCAGCAGACCCCTTATATCGGCTCTGAAACACTCGATTATCCCATCTGTAACTATATGCTCCGCCAGAACAAGGAATTTTCCCTGAAAACCTATGCCATCCCTGAGAAAGGGGACCGGGTATCTGCTGTTCAGGTGAATTCAGCCCTGAAAAAAGCTTTTCATTTTATCCCCGGAGAAAAAATCCGTTTTACCCTGGAGAATACTTCTGAGCCCCTGATATGGGATGTGAAAATCAATGAATTTCTCAATACCTATATTGAATGCCGGAAG
>JASGMP010000030.1 GCA_030156395.1 Fidelibacterota bacterium | reverse complement strand
ACTGCCGACTTAATCCGCCTCGCCTTTCGTTATGGGTTGCGATTCAAGCCTTCGATTACCATTCGGAAGGGCGGACTTGGCATGTTGATTCATCGGGGATCATTCATAAGTTGACAAATCTTTTTCTGTATAGCTTTGGGAATACTGTTTTTATTCGTTGAATCCGCTATCTTTTTTAGTTTTTCACTGGTTTGATTGATTTTATACAGACCGGTGAACGGGTTTTCCCTACATTCATCTGCGGTATGCATGATCTGCCATTTTCCATCCCAGGTAATGCCGGCATCCATTTTTTGACAGATATTCAAAAGGCAAAAACTACACCGCTTCCCGGCAGCAGCCACTCTTTTTCAGGAGTAATCAAGTGGATGGATCCTTTGCTACGCTGAATTTCCGGCTGACCGCCCGGAAAAAATGGAATCACGTCCATAGACGGAAGAATACCGTCATAATCCACAGAAATCTCAGCTCCCCGGGTGAGCCCGGTCACATAAACCGTTAACTGATGCGATGATTTCGGATAATAGGTGCGTGTGTTTATAGTAAAACGGACCTGTTTCCCTACCAGTTTGTGCAGGTTTTGATGTGTACAGGTGAGTTCCAGACAGGATCCGGAATATTTGCGTTCATATTTCAAATCCAGATCATCCACCCGGACCGAGGTGATCGTGAAACTCCGGTCGTCAGGACGGAGTGACCCATCCAAAAGCCAGCGGTACTCTACATCATCCCTCCGGAAATAGGTTTCCAGATCTCTTTCATTTCCGGCACAGGCTATTATAAAGTAATCACGCTCCAATTGTTTTCTGAAAGAGAGTTCAGTATCGATCAAAAAATATTCTTTCGCCAGGCTTTTCTCTTCCGGTTCGGAAAAATGAAGGTGGTGATAGAATTGGTGTCGGTGAAAAAGGGGACGGGACTCTTCCCGGAAGAGCCGTTGTAAAACCGTGTCAAAAATCAACCGGGCAATGTCCCGGTTTCCTGTTTTCTCTCCAATCGCCGATTCAATTACCCGGGACAACTCTTCAGGTTCATAATCACTGGAAATGAATTCGCGCCGGGCCAGGGGGCGTGCTTTGATGAGCTCGCCATCCCTGAAATAAAAACGCCGGGCTCTTCGACCAGTTTGGCACAAGAGTTCATACGGAGATCCATAATAGGATCTACACAGGGTTTCCACCCGGACTTTAGGGTGCTCATCTCCAAAAACGATGACTTCATCCCCCACCTGAACCTCTCCGGGAACAGATGAAATATCCACCGCCGTCATATCCATGCTGATTTTCCCAATCACGGGACAGGGTATCCCATGAATCAGGAGCGTTCCCTTATTGGATAACAGGTAATCATAGCCGTCGGCATATCCCACGGGTACAATAGCATAGGGAATCTCTTTCGGGGCAATATAGGTCCGGTTGTAACCAACTGACTCCCCCTTTTTTACACGGTTCACAGAGGATACACGGCTTTTGAAAGTCATGACCGGTTTCAGATTGACCTTTTCACGCAGGGACGAATCGGTGTAAATCCCATAGGATAATAAGCCAAGCCGGGACAAATTACTGACATCATCCGGACAATTCACCACTCCGGCACTGTTGGCGATATGAATCCATGGGGGATGTTCGGGAATTCTTTCCAGCAGCTTCCTGAATCGATCCAGTTGATAGGCTGAATATTCCGGATCATTTTCGCTGGCGGCATAATGGGTGAAAAGTCCGTCAAAGTTGAGACCCTTGACGTGAATCAGTTCCCGAAGGAGTGCTTCTGCTTCTTCATAACGAACCCCGCTTCGCCCCATTCCCGTGTCCACATTTACATGAAAGGGAAGAATTTTCCCTTTTTCCCGGACCACACGTCCCAGAATCTGGCCAAAGTGCAAATCTCCAATCGTAGGAGTTAAGTCATATTTCAGGATAACGGGGATTTCTTCCATCAAAGAGGGAGATAAAACGAGAATCGGAACCTGAATACCCTGAAGTCTGAGAAGTTTTCCTTCATCTGCATTGGCCACCCCCAGCATTACGGCTCCCTGGTGAATAGCCTCCCGGGCGATTTCCACGGCACCATGTCCATAAGCATCAGCTTTGACAATCTGCATAAATGAAGCTTTTTCCGGCATAAAACGCTGGAGTTCACGGAGATTATGGACAAAATAATCCAGGGAAATTTCAATCCAGCTTCGCTCACTCTTGGTCCCATTCATGGCTAAATTTACACAGCTCCGACCATTCGATGCACAAAAAAGGAAGAAAAGATTTTACAGGAAAAACAAATCACGTATTGTAATTTTGATTTATCTGATACAAAATCTTTTTAATTTAGATTCATTCCTTCATCCAGGAGGATATATGACACCGATCCGGCGGGAACTTAGCATGAGTCATGTATTAGGCATTATCATCGGGACCGTCATCGGGTCAGGTGTTTTCATCAACCTTCCCATTGTTCAACGGGCTACAGGAAGTCCCCTATTGGCGGTTCTGTCCTGGTTTATCGGCGGACTCATCTGGCTTCCCCAGATTTTTATCCTCAGTGAAATGGGTACTGCCTATCCGAAACAGGGATTTGGTTATTTATACCTTCAAAAAGCAGGAAGCCCCTTTCTCGCCTTTTTGTATGTCTGGACTGTCTTTTGGACCAGTGACACCCCTTCCATTACCATTCTTGCCATGGCTTCTGTTGCAGCACTGGATATCTTTTTCCCTGTCCTTACCGATTCAATATGGACGCGTTTTTTTGCTATTCTGATCATCCTGGTACTCACCGGAGTTCATATAAAAAGTGTCCGCCAGGGTGGCCGGCTTCAGGTAATTCTTACAATCCTCAAAATCTCACCCCTCATACTGCTATCTTGTATCGGACTGGGATTTTTGAATTCAGATACGCTTTTTTTCATTCCTGAGGAATTTACCAAAGATCAACCTATTGGTTGGTTTGCACTTATCGCCGCCGGTGTTTCGGCAACAATCTGGAGTTATGCCGGTTTTCCAAATATCCTTTATATGGCCGGTGAAATTAAAAATCCCAGGGAAATTCTTCCCAAAGCCTTGCTGGGGAGTACCATTTTCGTAACACTCACATATACAGCTGTTGCCTTTGTCACCGGTGCCATCATACCCCATGAAACACTCATTGCCATTTCAGGTGGTTTTGCCAATCCCTTCAGATATCTTCCCTTTTTTGCCACTTTTGCCGGAGGTTTTCTGGCTATCGCCGCCTTTATCTCCATGGTGGGAGCAACGAATGCCTGCATTATGGTCCAGCCGAGAATTCAATATGCAATGGCCAAAGATAGACTCTTTTTCAGCATTTTTGGTAAACTTCACCCGCGTTTCGGCACACCTTACACGTCTATTCTCCTCCAGTCTTCCATGGCCATCCTCCTTATCTTTACACCGGGCGGTATTGGTAATTTGCTGGGTTATTTCACCCTCTCTTACATCCTCCAAAACCTCCTCGTCTATGCTTCTATTTTCTGGCTGAAAAAGAAGGAGGATTACCTTCCTTCTTATCATGCACCGGCGTGGCAAATCATGGCCGGCTTATCTGTTCTTTTTCAGCTGATTCTATTATATGGAACCTTTAAGGCCTATCCTATCAGCGGGATTTTGGCGGCAACAGGCCTTATGCTCACAGGCGCTCCGGTGTATGCCTATTTTCGAAGCCGCCAAAAACAGAAAAATGAAACTATTTGAACTCCTGGATGTGTAATTGTAAATTTGATTATAACAATCATAAACAATGCATAAAAAACTCACCATATTTCTCCTGCTTTTGCTCATTACTTCGGCCTTAGCCCAGGTTCCGGATGTTGTATTCAGAACTCTGGATTATAAGAATGTACATCTCCGGGATTATATCGGTGAACCCCGCCTTCTCCGTCCAGACGCCCCCCGATATGGAATGGTGCTTGTTTTTTTCAGGACTGATGACCCCTCTCTTGAATCTTGGTTTGATGATCTCAACTATCTGATCAAAGAGTCTAAAACAGCCAAACGTAAATTTTTCTATATTGCACTAGACCAGAATGTCGATGTTTTGAAAACATTCCGACAATCCCGCAAACTTTCTGCGCCCCTTTATATGGATGTCTTTAATGTGTGCGCGGGCCTTCTCGAGAAGGTTCCCGGCACCCTGACATCCGGTCCGGGGATTGTGATTTATCAGCCGGATGGAAACTTAGTAGAAAAATTTGATCCCTATCAAAACTTTCAGAAAGATCATTTAAAATCCGTCATAAGCCGCCTTCCCTGAATCAATGCTTTTCAAATTTGTTTTAAGCCGCCTTTATCATAAATTCCGGTCGTGATACCAAACCAGAAAATACGTGTGGGCCTTTTTGGCGTCGGGAAATTCGGGACCTATCACCTGGAAAACTGGCTGGCAATTCCTGAAGTGACCGTCGTTGGCTTTTGTGATATCGATCCCCAAAAACAAAAAGAGATACCCGAAAAGTATCATATTCCCTCCTGCTCCCACGATGAACTTATTGAAATATGCGATCTGGCAGATATTGTGGTTCCTACCATCTCGCATTATGACATAGCTAAAAAAGCCCTCGTGGCCGGTAAACATGCATTTGTGGAAAAACCATTCACCGAAACTTTGGCTCAGGCTGAGGAACTTCTTTCTCTTGCCGATCCGGACAAGGGACCCTTTTTAACTGTTGGATTCATTGAACGCTTTAATCCCATTTTCAAAAAAGTATTAAAATCTTTTCCTCTGAAACCGGTCTTTATTGAATCTCACCGTTTGGGACAGTTCAATCCCTACCGGGGAACAGATGTGCCGGTTGTGATGGAATTGCTGATCCATGATATTGACATCCTCCTTCATGTTGTGAGGAATCCCGTCTCAGAAATACGTGCTTCCGGATCGCCTGTATTATCCCCCCGGACCGATATTGTCAACGCCCGGGTAGAATTTGAAAACGGTACTGTTGCCAACCTTACCTCGAGCCGGATATCCCCCAAAAAGATGCGGAAAATGCGATTCTTTCAACCGAGCGGATATGCCTCTGTCGATTTCATGAACCAGAGTGCCGATTTGTATCAGCTTGAGGAAAATTCTGAAGCTATTGCCAAAGACAGTGAACGGATTATGGTGAATATTCCCAAAGATTTTGAAAAAGGCTTTCGGTATCAAAAACTGACTGCTCCTAAAGAAAATGCTCTTCAAACGGAACTCCGTGAATTTGCCCGGACCTGTGCGGAAGGCACTCCACCGGTTGTGAGTGGGATGGATGGCTATCAGGCACTCAAATTGGCTATCGACATTCAAAATGCCGTGATGGCCCATCATAAAAAATACGCTTCCATCCAATAAATATGACTAAAAACACCAAAACCCTGAAAGACATCCGGTCTTTTTGTATCATCGCGGGGGATCATTCCGCCGATGAACCCGGCTCACGGATTATTCGGGCATTAAAAGAGGCTTATCCTGATTGTTCAGTTTTTGGAATCGGGGGGAATCAGATCGCCGCAGCAGGGACAGAGCTCTTATTTCACTCCAGGGACACAGGATTTATGGGATTTTATGAAATTCTCATGAATATCCCCTTTATCCGAAGAATGTTCAAGACCGTAAAAAATGCCATCCGTATCCGTAAGCCGGAGGGGATCCTTCTGATTGATTACCCCGGTTTTAATTTAAAAATCGCCAAATGGGCCCATAGACGAAAAATTCCGGTTTTCTACTATATCGCGCCTCAAACCTGGGCCTGGAAAGCAAAACGAAACAAAAAAATCAAAAAATACGTGACCCATCTTTTTACCATCTTCCCTTTTGAGGAACACTATTTTAGTCAATTTGGCATAAAAACAACCTTTGTCGGGCATCCCTTGGCAAACCGGATTTTATCCACCACATATCCTCCCCTGGAAGATTTGCATCTGCCGGTGGATTCCACCCTTCCCCTCATCAGCATTCTGCCCGGGAGCCGGAAGCAGGAACTGATCCGGCACATTCCCATTCTGAAGGATACGGTGAAAATTCTCAAAGATAAATTTCCTACCTGGCAGTTTGTTATTTCCAAAGCACCCTCCATTGATGACAGTTTCTGGCAGAATTTATGCGGGGATTTCCCCATTCCCGTGTATACCGGCGATGTGAATAAACTCATGGCCAATTCCAGTGTCATTGCCGTCTGTTCCGGAACCGCCAGTTTACAGGCAGCCATTCACAACAAGCCCATGGTAATTTTCTACAAAGCAGCAGGACTCACCTATCATTTGGGACGGCGGCTAACCAAAATGCGATTCATCGGGATGATCAATATTCTGGCCGGTCAACCCCTGGTACCAGAGCTTTTGCAGCATGAATTCACGGCTGAGCGCCTCGCCCGGGAAATCCAGGCACAAATGCTGACCTTTTCCCAGCGAACCATCAAACGGGTGCAGATAGAAAAACAAATCCATCAGCTCCGGGTGGAACACAGCAGCGATAAAATTGTAGAGCTTATGGTACAGGATATCCGGGCATGAATCTTTATTCACGACTGGTTGAAACATATATTCGCCATCGCCACCGGACTTATGACACCGGCAAAAAAAAGATCAGACGGATTGATACTCCCATTTTATCCACAGGGAGCCTGACCCTGGGTGGTGCCGGCAAATCCCCCCTGACACACTTTATCACCAAGCTGTTGATAACCCAGGGCGTTTCACCGGCGATTCTCAGCCGGGGTTATGGCAGGCAATCCCAGCAAATGCAGGAAGTGCATCTTTCCGGAGTTCTTTCTAAAGATGCGCAGCATTTTGGGGATGAACCGGTGATGCTGAAAAGTCTTCTGCCTCATGTCCCGGTTGTTGTAAGTGCGAACCGCTATGCCGGTGCCCGTTTTCTTGAACAAAAATATCAACCCCGCGTGATTGTATTGGATGATGGTTTTCAGCACCGCCGTCTGCATCATGATATGGATATCCTCATTTTTAAGAAGGATTTCAAAGGAAAAAACGCTTCCTATTTTCCTTTTGGGGATCTGAGGGATTCATTAAGTCGATTGGAAGAAGCAGATTTTATTTTTCTGGAAACCGGCGCCATACAGGAAGTGTCAAATTTTTTATCTTCACAGGCTACCGTAATTCCATACAAACTTACATTTACCCTGGATAAACCTGTCCTGCAGACAGGCCCGATCTGTGCTTTCTGTGGCATTGCCCGTCCGGACCGTTTTCGGGAAACCCTCCACATGCTGAATATCCATCCCCGATCATTTATCCCGTTTAAGGATCATGTTGTCTATACACCATTCCGTGTCAAACAGCTGATACAAACAGGCTGTAAAATCTTTATTACGACTCAAAAAGATGCCGTCAAACTGCCGGAATCATTTTTAAAAGCGCACGATGTTCATCTGGTTATTATGGATATCGTTCCGGACATCCCGGTGGATAAACTCATCATGAATCAGTTGAAGCTCAAATAGTCTTTTTCGGAATGCGATAAGAGAGAAATAATTCATTTAGATAAAGTGGACACCTTTTCTTTTTAATTCCTTACGGATAGCAAGAAATTGATTATCATCCAGAGCTTTCACCGCCTGAAGGATAAGGGAGACAGAAAATCCTTCTTCCAAAGCATCCCGGATGGTATATGCCACACAGATATCCGCAGCCAACCCGCAAACATGGAGTTCACGGCATCCCTTTTCTCTGAGATAGCCGGCCAGCCCCGTGCACTTTAACCGCCCATTGTCATAAAAACCACTGTAGCTGTCGATACGCGGATCTGTCCCTTTTCGAATCACTGCTGATACAGCATTCATGTTCAGGTTTGGATGGAAATCCGCGCCTTTCGTCCCCTGCACACAATGATCCGGCCAGAGAATTTGCTCCAACCCATCCAGATTTATCATTTCGAAGGGTTTTTTATCCTTGTGATGTGACGCAAAGCTGACATGATTCCGGGGATGCCAGTCCTGAGTAACCACAACGGTTTCATACGATTCAATCATGGTATTGATCACCGGAATAATCCGGTCTCCCCCGGGGACTTCCAGTGCGCCTCCCGGCATAAAATCATTTTGGGGATCTATGATCAACAGTGTTTTCATCATCTTTCTCCCTCAGCAGTGTATATCAAAGTATCCCGGATTTCTTTCAGAGAATCACTGATGCCGATTTTATAGATATGGGGATTGATAAAGCGCTTGTATTCACCGGGTAATCGTTGGAACTGCTTAAGGCTTGTTTCACGGATTTCCTGAACCGTCTTTGGAGGATACAACCGTTTCCCCCCTTCCATAACTTTTTGCAAAAGGGGTTCTTTTCTAAAGGATTTTATGATCATGGATTTATCCGGCTCAAAAATGTGGTGCATCCGGTAAACGTTTTGAGGATTTTCATTTCTCAGGGCGATCATTTCGGCTCCCAAGTAACTTCCTGACTTATCTACAAGGCGATAAACCTGTTTTTGATGTGGCAACGTGATTTTACTTAGGGATTCAGAGAGTTTAATCCGGGGTTGACCCATGAACTCAGTTAATTTGTATACGCCATCCAGGGCGGCATCCGGAGCTCCTGTAACCAGGCTGGTCCCAATTCCCAGCAAATCCACGGGAGCATCCTGTTCGACCAGACTTTTCACGATGGTTTCATCCAGTTGGTTGGAAACGGCAATCTGCACATAATCCAGTCCCGCCGCATCCAGGCGTTTACGACATGCTTTGGAAAGCCAGGCCAGATCACCGCTGTCCAGACGAATGCCTTTAAGCCGCTCTCCCCTCTTTTCCATCTCTTTCGCCACTTGAATGGCAAGGGGCAGTCCGCTTTTCAGGGTATCATAGGTATCCAGCAAAAGGATGCAATTTTGGGGGTAACAACGGGCATATTCCCGGAAAGCCGTCAGTTCGTCAGGATAACTCTGGATAAAAGAGTGGGCCATGGTTCCTGAGACGGGAATATGGAAATCCAGACCTGCTTTTACATTACTACTTGCGTCAAAACCACCAATCATTGCAGCCCGGGTAGCATAATATCCTCCAGGACCCTGGGCTCGTCGTAACCCGAAATCTACCAGCTTTTTTCCCGCCGCCACACTCCAGATCCGCCGGGCTTTGGTGGCAATAAGTGTCTGAAAATTCAGGATATTTAACAAAAGGGTTTCAATCATCTGGGTTTCAATGATATTTCCTTGCACCTGAAGGACCGGTCTGTCAGGGAATACAAGATCTCCTTCCATTGGGCTGTAAATCGTTCCGTTAAACCGAAAATCCTTCAAATAATCCACAAATCGGGCATTGAACCCCTGATCCAGCAAATATGCACAATCGTCCGGACAAAATCTAAAATCCTCAACTGCCTCAAGCAGTGTTTCAAGTCCGGCAAAGACGGCATATCCTCCTTGGAAAGGGAGTTTCCTGAAAAAGTAATCAAAGACAGCCCGGTTTTTCTCAAAACTATTCAAAAAATACACCTGGGCCATGGTCAGTTCATATAAATCCGTATAGCTTCCGGAATAGTGTATCATAAAATATCCCCTGCTTTCTTTATATAAATCTTCAGATCGTCCGGACTAAAAAGCACAAAGCGAATCAGCCGGATGCTGTGTAAACCAGGAAGTGATTGTTGTACGCAATGGAGAGCCACGTCTGCAGCATCATCAACAGGATAACCAAAAGCTCCCGTAGAAATTGCCGGAAAGGCAATGGAACGGATATGCTTTTCTTCTCCCCGTTTTAAAGCATTCAGGTAACATCGTGAAAGCAGTTCATCCTCCGGTTTATCCACACCGTATACCGGTCCCAGACAATGGATCACAAACTTATTCGGAAGGTTAAAAGCTGGTGTTATAACGGCTTCTCCCGGCAGGATTGGAGCTAGTGGTTTGCAAGCCTCAGCAAGCTTTGGCCCAGCGGCACGGTGAATAGCTCCTGCTACACCGCCTCCCGGCATCAATTGGGCATTGGCTGCATTAACAACCGCATCTATATCTTTTTGAGCGACGATATTCCCCTGACAAATATCTATGGTCACATGATTTATGGTTTTCTTCATAAGTCACCTCGGTTTTCATGCAGGGCAAACACATTTCACTTTTAAAAAAGTTTGTATCAGAAGTAGAATCTGATTTTTACCCATTCAATATTCCCATAGTGTTCACGAGGTAAACCCATTTTATCATCTCAAAGTCCTTTGTACTTTTTACGAATTGATAAAATCAGATATCTTTCTTTATCCTCTCCGCAAAATTCTGAATTGCTTCAAAGTCAATTTGAGAAACGGTTTTATCCACGCCTGAAATTTTTTTGACAATCACCCGTTGGAGAAAATTCATTTTATCCATGAGGAATTCCCCTCCGAAACAACCGTGAGCGATGGCATGTTTTTTCAGTGTCTCGGGATACACGGCTTCAAATTCATCCCGTGCCCTGTGGTCTTTTTCCATACAGCAGATAAACAATCCAAGCTTCTTTTGAAGAATCACAGATTGATATTGGGCAAGATATTTTTTGATATTCCCCTGAATCCGGCCGGCATGAATAGATCCTCCCACAATGATGACATCAACGCTTTCAGAATCCGGCGGCGTTTCCTTTTTGATATTCACAGACCGGACTTCATGGTCTTCCAGGTGACGGGTTAACAAATCCACGACTTTTTCTGTTGTCCCATGGGTTGTGGCATACACGATGAGAATTTTCATCCATCATCTCCTGAATTCATATATACCTGACAGTTACACAGATTATGATGTAACATTTTTACCCCTTATCTGAATCCTGGTTTAAAACCTGTTCAGCCAATTTACATATCTTTTCTTTATAGGATTCGGGCGCTTCCAATTGTCCCCACCCTTTTTGCATCTGAAATATCCCGTTGTAAGCTGAATCATGGAAAGAGCGGATCCGGTGGGGAATCCCCTCTTCTTTCAACACATCATCCAGTATCTGGGCTTCAATCTCATTGGTAAATCGATACACAGGAATCATCACACCGGAATCCTGATCTCCCTGATCTTTCATCATTGGATTATACCTCACGGTTATGGACTTAATTTAGTGTAAGTCCCAGGGGTTTTCGAGGATATTCTTTACATATCTCTTAAGGCTGCATCATGAAACTTAAAAATAAAGTTTAGTTTTTTCTTTTTTAAAAGATGCCTAAGTTTTGAGGGAGGTATGTTATGTCAGAATTTTTTGCACAACATCAGTTTCTCACTATGTACATTTTAATGCCCATAGCCATCATTATTGCCCGGATATGTGATGTTTCCATCGGGACTTTACGGATAATTCTGGTCTCCCGGGGCATGAAAGTGCTGGCACCCCTTCTGGGCTTTTTTGAAGTCCTGATTTGGTTGGTGGCCATTAGTCAAATCATCCAAAATTTATCCAACTGGGTTAATTATGTGGCTTACGCAACTGGATTTGCTCTGGGGAATTATATCGGAATGATTCTGGAAGAGCATCTGGCCATGGGTATGGTGGCGATCCGGATTATTACCCAGGAGGATGCTGATGCTTTGGTGGCCGAAATTCAGAAGCGGCAGATCGGCACCACCAGTTTGGCAGCCAAGGGGATGAAAGGACACGTGCGGCTAATTTTTTCCATCATCAAGCGCAAAGATCAAGAGATAGTATTGGATTTAATCCGGAGGTATAATCCGGCGGCTTTTGTCTCCATCAGTGACGTCCGATCAGTCCAAGAAGGTTATTTCCCACGGACCCCATCAGAGAAACAAACCTTTCGCCGATTTCTCAATACCAGTTTAAAAAGAAAATGAAAATCCGGCTCTTGGTTTATTCAGCTTTTACCGCTTCTTCCGAAGGAGGGAATCCTGCAGGAATTTTCTGGCAACATGTAGATTTGAATTCAGGTCAGATGCAGGATATTGCCCGACTTGCAGGATATTCCGAAACAGTTTTTATTCACCCATCCCATAAAGCAGATTATAAATTCAGATATTTTACACCGGACATGGAGGTATCCGCCTGTGGTCATGCAACCTTGGCAGCATTGACCTGGTTAAAAGACAACGGTGCATTAAAATCTTTAGAAGGAAGTGTGGAAACACGTGGCGGATTGCTTCCCTTTATGATGGATTCACACACAGGTTTTCTTTTTATGCGGCAACCGGTGCCCGAGTATGGACCCATTATGGATCCGGAACCTATTGCCGATTCTCTGGGTATCTCAACTGAATCGTTGGCTCCCGGCTTGCCTGTCCAGTGTGTGTCAACCGGGCTCCAGGATATCATGGTCCCTGTTAAGGATCATACCACTCTCATGAAATTGAAACCGGATATGGCAAAAATTCAAAAAATCAGCCATGAGGTTTTGGCTATGGGATATCATGTTTTTTCCCCGGGAGATTATCAATATGCCGCTTATTGTCGGAATTTTGCACCGGCGGCAGGCATTCCGGAAGAATCTGCCACCGGAACTGCAAACGGTGCCCTGGCTGCTTACCTGATAAAATACGGATCCACCAATTCCTCGCATATGATATTCCGTCAGGGAGATGCCCTGAACCGTCCATCAGAAATACATGTTCGCATAGAAAATCTTAATAGTCCTCACATTCATATTTGGGTAGGCGGACAGGCCATTTCTCTTGGGGAAAAAATTCTTACGATTTAAAATTCACGCAATAATGAAAAGGAGGATCATCATCCTCCTTTTCAATAGAACCTACTCACTTAATTCATGTATTCAGACCTATTTCCTCAAATTCATTCAGAGCTTTGAGGGCTTGTGCGCCGTATACTACGGCCGGTCCGCCACCCATGAGAATGGCCACACCGATTGTTTCCACAATTTCTTCACGGCTGGCACCGGATTCCAGGGCATTGTGGACATGGTAAGAAATACATCCGTCACAACGTACACTGATACCAATAGCCAGAGCCATCAACTCTTTTATTTTTGCACTGAGAGCACCATTGGCAGTACTTGATTCATGCAATTGCATAAAAGCCCGCATCACTTTCGGACTCTCTTTGCCGTATTTTTCCATGAGTTTCTGGACTTGATCATTCAGTTCTGGATAACTGTGCACCATTATTTCACCTCGCTTGTTAATAACTAAGATAGAAATGACAGATTATGTTACAAATCAGGACGTTATTATGTCTACCCGATATTAAACAACCAGGTTACCGTCCTTCCATACTTGGAGGAGATTCAAATCTTGATCCACGAGAAGAAGATCCGCCACAGATCCGGGTTGGACACGGTCATGAAAAGGGTGTGTGCCCAGAACGCGGCAGGGGTTTTCAGTAACTGTCCGTACGGCGTCTTCCAGCGAACAAGCTGTAAAATGCATAAAACGGGTTGCAATCTCCCGGACACTCAGGCTGGTTCCGATAAGTCCGTCATCATGAATAAAACGGGCTTCACCGTTTTTAGTACGGAAGGCTTTTCCCTGATATACATACTCACCATCTGGGAGACCGGTACTCAGCATTCCGTCCGTAATGCATACACATCGTGAATATCCCAGAAGGGATGCCAGAAAACGGACCATTCGGGGAGCCAGATGTACACCATCGGAAATAATTTGTACCGTCGCACCGGAATTCACAATTTCAGGAATAGGTCCGGTTTCCCGGTGATGAATGGGCCTCATGGCATTGCAGATGTGGGTCACATGATCAACGCCCATCTCCAATGCCTGTCGTGTTTCTTCGGCATTGGCATTGGAATGGCCGAAAGAAGCGATAATACCCCGGGATTTCATGTCCCTGATCATGGATTCCGTCTTATCAATTTCCGGTGCAATGGTCATCATTTTCAAGGCATCACCGCAGGTATTGGTGATATCTTCAAGGATATTTTTTTTATAAGGCGCAATGCGATCCGGAAGAATTCCACCCCGCTTTTCAGGGGCAATAAAGGGTCCTTCCAGATGAATCCCTTTCATGCCCGGGCACCGGCCGGAATGAAACAGATCCCTAAGGACTTTTAGATGATCATTTGGACCATCCGGGAGGTAAAATGTAGTTGCAAGATATGATGTGGTCCCCAAACGGGTCAGCATGGCATCTGCCTGAATCACTTTTTCTGCTTCCCCGCCACTGAAATCTGCACCGCCGGCACCGTGGACATGAAGGTCAGTAAAGCCTGAAACCAGAAAATGTCCCTGACCATCCATACCCTCTTTTACTGCCAGATCCGCTGGATATACATCCATCACCATGCCGGATTCCAGCCGGACATGAACGGGATTTTCCCTATGAAACACACGTACATTTCGGATAAGCATCATTATCCTTTCTGCAAGATAACCGGTTTATCATAAAACGAATCAGGAACTTTTAAAAACCGAAACCGGCACTGAAAGCATGGACATTTTTGAAATTTCCGAATTCCTGAAAGGCGTAATCAAAAACAAAATGGGTTTTACCCAGAGTTGTTCGGATACCGATACCGGCTGTGAGTCCCCTTTCATCATAATTTATAAGATATCCCGACCGAACAAAAAAGCTTTTATGCAGGACATACTCCATCCCGAACTTGATCCGTTCTTTAAAATCCCGGGGATGGAGGGATTCCACACCAAGGCGCAGGGTGTGTTCATCCACTTTATCCGGGGCAAGGAGAGACATCAAATCCATATCGGCGCTGAAACAGACCCTGAAAGGCATGGGAAATTTTTCCCGTTCAATCTGGATTTCCCGGGAAAAATTCTGGATTACGGCACCAAAACGAATCCCGTAAAAGCCAAATGCGTAAGTGGTACCGATATCCATCGCCGGTGCCCCATGGTTATAATCCCGATCGATGATGACAAGGGCAGTATCCGACAAATTTTTCCCTGCTGTCGCCACCTGGGCTGTTCCGTAGTCCTGGTATGCATATTTGATCCGCAAACCATAGGAAAAGCGGTCACTGATCCGTTGGGAGAGGGTGATTCCTGCCACCCAGGCTGAGGGTGAAAAGACACCTGTTTCTACAAAACCATCATCATTTTCAGCTCTGCGGGTACCGTAGAAGTCCCCGTAATCCATGGACATATAATCCACACCAACGGTCATATTCAGGGGACCTTTCAGGGCAGCGCTGACTGAACTATATCCCATATCGGCAATCCAAACAGTCTTGGAAAGGGTCACATCGGCTTTCCCGGGCATCCAGGCAATAGCCGAAGGGTTGGCATAAACACCATCCGCTCCGGTGATTCCAAGAACCCCGTTATCACCTCGACCCAAAGCAGCTGCAGAGACAGGATTTTCCAGGAAGCGGAACCCCACCTGGGCTTTTTTCTCCACGCCGGTTAAAGACGCCGGTGACAGCAATCCGGTCAGGATCAACAGTGTAAACCATAAATCACATGTATTTCTTTTTTTCATCGTATCACCTGTCCTTTTATCGGATAATCACAAATTTTACGAATTGATCATCCAGTTTATTTCCATCCACATCTTCAGCATCTGTGACGGCAAGAATATAAATACCCGTACTGATGTACTGATTAGTACTTGTCCTCTGATCCCAGATCACCTGGTCGGTCCCGATATGGTCAAAATGTGTTACCTCATCACCGGTTTCAGTATAAACAGTCAATGTACATTTGTAGGGCAGTCTGGCAAACATCAGCTGATTGCTTCCGCCGGGGAAATTAAGAATGCCTGCATCCACCGTATAGGGATTGGGAACCACCCGGACCTCTTTTGAAGTCGCCAATCCGGCTTTGAACGGCCGTGCCGGCAGCTGTGAACGGTTTGCATACCGTGAACTTTCCAGTTTCTGGCCGGGATAGAGTCCGAATGTGTTCTGACTACCATCATCCATGGCCGTGACGGCATAATAGTAAGAAACACCCCGGGTAACATCTGTATCGATATACTGGGTTTCATTCCGGTCTGTGGTTTCATAGATCAGTTCCCAACGTTCTTTGGAAACCAATTCAGAAGGTGCTCCGACGGCTGCTTCTCCCCGTTTGCGGTAAACTCTCCAGGCATACCAGTCATCTACACCCGTATCCGGATCATGATAATATCCGGCATCGGGATAAGACCATTCAACAATTACCTGGTCTGCATCGCTTGTCACTTCCAAATCAGGTGGTGGCGGCGGATCCGGGACATTCAACCCGTTTTTATACGCCCAGTATGCCCGGTTCATAACCTCCGCCAGTGAATCCTTACCGGTCAGAATCGCCGCTTCTTTTTCAGCATCGGATATTTCCCCGTTAAACCAGGCCCTTCCAACAGAATCTGCGGCTTCCCGGGACAGAGAACCTACACCAATTGCATACACGGCACAGATTGAATCCTGAATATTCTGTTCATGATCCAGTGTAAGATCATAGGGACC
This sequence comes from Fidelibacterota bacterium, assembly GCA_030156395.1. Classification (GTDB taxonomy): domain Bacteria; phylum Fidelibacterota; class Fidelibacteria; order Fidelibacterales; family Fidelibacteraceae; genus Fidelibacter. The sequence continues at coordinate 3,932 of JASGMP010000030.1, read as the reverse complement.
GATAGTGATAAAACGCATGGGACCTTTTTGTTTACCGGAAGCAGCAATAAATCCTTCGGTAATAGGATCCAGGGGGAACCTGCCCCGGTTATCCTCTCCAATATAGGTATCCCGGATCCCCAGATCACCTCTGCCCCATAAATCGTTTACAATATCCGCATGGGGAATGGCATAAGGTTGGGACACGTCATCAGCCGTCAGATCAAAGGTGTTTTTTGAGGAAAACAGCAAGGCATATCCCGGAATCTGGGGGGAATGAAGATGGCCCGTTTGCCGGTCCGGATCACCGGTGTCATCTGCACTTAATATAATCACGGTATCCGGGTTAGTATTGTTTTTATAAACCTCTCCGCCGGGTGTCTTGGCATCCCAGTAATAGGCAATTTTCAGGCTGTCCCGTGGGGCATCTGAAGCAAGTGTTACAGGAGTGGCAAACCAGCTGTCCAAATCATCTTCTCCTTCATAGGCAAAATAGGAGTGAGCCATATATTCACCGGCCTTACTTGGACCGAAACTAAAAGAAATGGGCCACCATAAGCGCATGGATTGGGATGGAAAGAAATCGGAGGAATCAGGATTTTCGATAGGGCGCATGGTTTCACCGGTGAATTTATACGTCGCCTTATAGATGATGTAATCCTGATGATTTGGATTGCTGAATGCGTAGATCTGCACCCTGCTTCGGATACCGTAGGCTCTCAGGATATCTTCCCATTCAGCGACGATATCAGCGTTTAAATCCGGATCTACATCCCAGGTGTAATCCTGATTCTGACGGATACCATCAACCGTTACATAGGGTGTCCGGTAACGTCTTCTCTCCCATGAATAGTCATTTTTTCCCTGATTCACGCATTTGTAGGGAATGATTTTGTGCTGTCCCGTCTCATCGGTAAACCCGTTATCATCAGGACAGGCAGGATTAAAAATCTGGTACAGCATCTGGGAATGCCAGGTATCAGCAGGATAGTACCATTCTTCTGTCTGTTCCGGTCCTGTACCTGTCAGCATCCAGCTGTACTGGTTGGTAAACTGTCCTTCTCCATTGACCTTGTTCATCGTCAGGTTAATCTTATTGACATTGATGAACATAGGCGGTCCGGTAAAATTTTTCTGGGCTTTAAGGTCAGGTACCAGAAAAAACAATACCAGGAGTATGGAAAGGAAAATATTGAGATACTTTGTGAATATGTGTTTCATATGACCCCCGATGATTTAAAAACTGAATGAAATATTGGTCACTATCCGGCGGGGATTGAGGAATATCGGTGCCTCGAACCATCCGGTATCGATATGCTCCTTATCCCATTCGCCCCATTTATCATCCCCGTGTTCTTCGCCCTCTTCAAAGGGGAATTTGAGGGATTCCTGATAGCGGGAATACTGAGCTGTATTCATGCCACCAATATAGAGGCGTTTTTGGTTAAGGAGATTAAAAACCGTCACACCAATTTCACAGGTCAATCCACCAAGATAGATATCTTTGGTCAGTTTGGCGTCAACATTGGTGTAATCCACCACATCCGCCTTATACTGTTCACCGGTAACCATATCCTGCTTGATGACAATCTCTCCACGATCATCCCAGTTGCCACGAAAATTCAAATGCCATCCACCCAGAGGATAAACCCCCATCATGGGGAAACCGAATTTCTCCGGTGAATGGAAGGTAAGACTTATATCCGCTTTGGGATAGGATTCCACCGTTGAAATATTGGCAGATCGGTTTGCCTCATGGGCGGTTACCTGGTTTTCATAGACATAGCGTACACCACTTTGTCCCCAGCTTCTCAGCATGTAATCCAGATTTGCCCAGAAGGTGAACCATTTTCCGTAATTCTTTTCAAAACGGAGTTCGATTCCCCTGACATCTGAGAAAGCATCCGGAAAATATTTGGTGATGGCATAATCTTCCCAGTAGTTCACAAAGGTCCGGGGCAACGGATCATTTTTCACATCCTTGTAATAGAGAACGATATTAAAGAGGTACTGCTTCAGGAGTTGCTGTTCATATCCGAATTCATAGGATACCGTTTTTCCAAAGGGAAGTCCCGGTGAAGGAATATTGGCATAGTCCACGGCAATGGACTGGTTATAGAGAAAGGAATAGGACGGCCTTTGATAAAAATGCCCGTAATTAAAGTACATTTTGCTACCCACGGTAATGGGGTAAGACACGCCCAGACGCGGAGAGAGCTTAAACTGGGATTCTACTCCCTTTGTAGGCCATCCCGGCGGTTCGTCCAGCATATCCCTGAATACTTTCCACCGCTCATAAGAACCCCAATCGCCGGGAATATATTCATACACCAGATTATAAAACGCCGCATAATCGGGATCAAAGGGATGGGAAAGTTTATAGGATTTCCGCATGGGGTTGAAATAATCCCCCCGGAGGCCGATCATGGCAATCAGTCCCTCAAATTCCATCTTGTCCTGAACATACAAGGCTGCTTCAATAGGATTGATGGTATAGTACTGCCAGGTATCGGGAGTAAACATCTTTTTCGACTGAAGCCAGGTGCCGGCATAAACTTTGGAATGGGTATAGTTAAATACAAACCCTGTTTCCACCTCATGGTTTCTGCCGATTTGTACTTTCAGATCCCCTTTGATCGAAGAATTGATGGAATAGGAGGAATCCACATTCTGCAGGCCGCCATAAATCCAAAAATAATCCGTAATATCTTTACCCCAGTTTGTGGAAGCATAGGGCGTACCGATTTCTGGATAATTCAGGACATACAACCCGGAATCCAGCTCAACCCAGGATTTGTCCAGAGAGGTATCGGCACTCATGCTGTATACATCATGGTCCTGATAGGTTGCCTGGGCTTCCAGTGTAAAGAAAGCCCTGGGAGAAAGGGTATGATTGATTTTAAAGCCTCCCAGGAACCAATCCTGATCAAGATACATGAGACGGCTCCGGTTAAACATATTCTCCAGATTGCCTCCCAGAATCCTGGCCTGTTGATTGGTAGACTGGTTATTGTTGTTAAGGTAGCCATATCTGAGGGTATTATCCTGGAGGACGCCCCCTGCTGTAGAGGGCCTGCTGCTGCTGTTACTTTCCACCCGTGCATACATGGCATTCATGGAGATTTTGGTGTTTTCGGTTAACCGGGTGGTGATTTTAATGTGTGTATTCCAATCGCGGTATGCATCCCGGGGGCCCAGCGGATAGGCAAATTGGGATTGTTCATATTTTCCGGCCAGCATAAAGGTAGAGCGTTCAAAAATCTCACCCATAAAGGGAATCCAGGCACCGGGAACAGGACCTGTAAGTGTCCCTTCCATGTAAAAATCGGGCTTATTGAAAATTTCATTGGTTGGATGCTGGAGGAGCCACAACTGGCGCTTTTGTTCCGGTGTAAGTTTGGCATCCAGGCCGATAATCTCATAATTGGCCCGTCCTTCCCGGCTATTTTTCCACCCTCTGAAGGATTGAAATTCATTGGGAATCAATCCACTGGTGTCATCCCGGGTACCGATATAAGCCCATCCGTTTTCGGTCGTATCGGCAAAAATCCTGTAAATCAGAAAATCCTCATCCCAGGGATTTTGGCCAAAGTAGCGTTTCTGACCGGCTGGTGTATAATTGAAATTTCCGGCGAAGGAAAAGCGTTCCCGCGAACCGTCTTTTGTCACAATATTCACTAGTCCGCTTCGAAAACCACCGTATTTCGCTTCAAACCCACCGGTCATCACCTGCATTTCCTCCACAGAAGAGGCATTGATGGCCAGATAGGCATTCCCGGATCGGGGATCCCGGGAGCTGATTCCGTCAATCTGGACATCCGTCTCACGAATATCACCACCCCGGATGCTCAGACCGGTTCCTTCATCACTGGCAACCAGTTCGATTCCCTTCATACTGCCGATAAATTCATCCATCCGCATTACCGGCATGGCATCAATTCTGTCGGCATCTA
>JASGMP010000029.1 GCA_030156395.1 Fidelibacterota bacterium | reverse complement strand
ATATGTTGGAAGTCTCTATCAATCTGATAGATTCCTGTACTGTCAAATGTCCCGGAATTTTTCGCGGATCACTTGTACTGCTGTCCAAAAATAGGATTTGAGTTTTCAGTTCTTCTACTTGGTGAATATCAAAGACATCCGTATCTCCGGTGAATGACAGAGATAAATCTTCAGTTCTTATATGAAATCCTAAACTACTATCATGATGATTTACCTTAAAAGGTGTGATGATCACATCATTAATAAAAAGCTCTTTTCCTGACACACACGGAGTTATCTGATAGGTAACATGTTTAGATTTTTTAAACCACGGATGCCATACTTTAAGTAATCCGTCTTCTATAAAGTTTGTATAACCAGCTGATACACAAATATTCATGCTGTGATGAATATTTTTTCCACCGTTTATAATGCCAAAAAGGATTTCCGGAATACCCAGGCAATGATCTGAGTGAATATGGGTCAGGAAAATGGTATGTATATCTGTCAAACGATACCCGTTATTGACAATTTCCTGTGCGATACCCGGCCCGGCATCGATCAGAAAGGCTTTATCACCAACGTTAACCCAATACGATGATGGTGCGTTATCTGCTTCAGGAACCGATGTGCCGGTACCAAGGACATGTATGTAAGGTGTATTCATACTTTAATGAAATATTTCTATGTTCTTGATATACAATGAGATATATCAATTATTCAACCTTATGTATTGGGGCGGTATTCATCACACACAATATTTCAATCCATTGGGACAACAGACGGTTTGGCATTTTATGATTGGGGTATATGGGGCATTGGTTTTTTGTTGGGGCGATACATGGGGTTTTCGATTTTTTAAGGAGGTGACACATGGGTCACCCCCTACTCGTATGTATTATTCCCACTCGATGGTTGCAGGGGGTTTGGAACTGATATCGTACGCGACTCTGTTCACGCCGTTTACTTCATTGATGATGCGGTTTGATATGCGGCTTAATACGTTGTAAGGGATATGGGCCCAATCGGCAGTCATGCCGTCCAGACTGGTGACTGCCCTGAAAACAATGGTATTTTCATAGGTTCTTTCATCACCCATAACCCCAACACTTTGGACCGGCAAGAGGACACAAAAGGCCTGCCAGATTTTCCGGTAGAGTCCGTGGTTCCGTAATTCCTCAATAGCGATATAATCAGCCTTCCGCAACGTATCCAGTTTATCCCGTGTAATATCTCCTAAAACACGGATTGCAAGTCCTGGCCCCGGAAAAGGATGCCTGTGAAGGATTTTTTCGTCCAGGCCAAGCTGGAACCCCACTTCACGGACTTCGTCCTTGAAAAGCTCTCTCAGAGGCTCTATAAGCTTAAAATGCATCTTCTCCGGGAGTCCCCCCACGTTATGGTGACTTTTAATGGTTGCTGAAGGTCCTTTAAAGGACACCGATTCAATTACATCAGGATAAAGGGTCCCCTGAGCCAAAAATTCAAATTTTCCCAGTTTGCGGGCTTCATCCTCAAAAATATCAATAAAGAGATTGCCGATTATCTTCCGCTTTTTTTCGGGATCGGCAATACCCTGCAGAGCTTTCAGGAAACGTTCCTCTGCATCCACATAGACGAGGTTGATCTTAAAATGTTCACGAAAAGCACGCTGAACATCCTCTGCTTCATGGAGTCTTAACAGTCCGTTATTCACAAAAACACAGGTCAGCTGATCACCGATGGCCTTGTGGAGAAGAAGAGCTACAACCGAACTGTCCACTCCGCCGGATAATCCACAAAGAACCCGCTTCCCTCCCACTTTTTCCCGGATTTTTTCCAGTTGGGACTCTACAAAATTCAGGGGAGTCCAGACCGGCTGGACATCACAGATTTTCAAAATAAAATTCTTTAGAATGTCTTTTCCCTGATCCGTATGGGCTACTTCCGGATGGAATTGGATGGCGTATATGTTCTTGTCTCTGTTTCGGATTGCCGCAACCGGAGCATTATCTGTCCTTGCCAGGATTTCAAAATTTTCCGGCAAATGTTCGATCCTGTCCCCATGACTCATCCAAACCGTTAACCGTCCCTTTGTCAATTGAAGTCCATTGAATAAATCTTCTTTATTCAAAATGCTCAATTCCGCCCTGCCGTATTCTCTTTCTGCTGCTTTATCCACATAGCCGCCAAAGTGTTGGGCAATCAATTGCAGGCCATAACAGATCCCTAATATGGGAATACCCATGTCGTATATTTCATCCGGGGGTTTGGGGGCTTTTGCATCATATACACTGGACGGTCCGCCGGATAGGATGATTCCCTTGGGATTGAAAGCTTTTATATCCCTTAGAGACATATTATAGGGATGGATTTCACAATAAACATGGGATTCACGGATTCTCCGGGCTATCAGCTGGGTCACCTGGGATCCGAAATCCAGAATAAGAATCTTTTCATTCTGAAAGAGTGTTTTCATAAAAGCCTCTTATTATCATTTACCGTCTTGGTGTATCATTGGCCGATGTATGTCTGACAATGATATTATCCCGGTCCGGACCGGTTGAAATCATCCCAAAAGGAACTCCCAGAGTCTCTTCGATAAATTGAACATAATATTGACAGTTTTTGGGGAGTGCGTTCCAGTCCGTCACCCCTTCCACGGGCTTTTGCCAACCTGCAAGTTCCTGATAAATCGGCTGATTACCATGATAATCAACAGCAATTTTCAAGGTATCGAATCCTGACAGGCAGCTGATTTTCGTTAAAACCAGGGAATTGAAGCCATTGATTCGAATGGCTTTTTTCAGGAGCGGCAAATCCAGCCAGCCACAGCGTCGGGGTCGGCCGGTGGTTGCACCGAATTCATGTCCGTTTTGCCGAAGTTTATCCCCGTCTTTATCAAAAAGCTCTGTGGGGAATGGACCTTCACCAACCCGGGTTGTATACGATTTAACGATACCGATACGGCGATCAAAATGGACATACACGCCGGATCCTGTATAGGCCCCTCCGATAGTTGTACTGGATGAAGTGACAAAGGGATAGGTGCCGTGATCGATATCCAGGAGTGTTCCCTGCGCGCCTTCGTACAGAATCTCTTTACCCAAAGTGACGGCCTGAGCAATCACGGATGCCGTTTCTTTCACAAAGGGCAGGAGTTTTTGAGCTGAACGGAAACACTCGTTCAGTTCATCTTCCATATTATCAGGGAATTCCTTGTGATAAACAGTTTCTGTCACCTTTTGGATTTCAGCAATTTGAGAGTCCAGGATAGATTGATATCTGTCTCCGGCGATCATATCAAAACGAATGCCGTTTCTGCGGGCTTTTTGTTCATAGGCTGGACCAATTCCCCGTTTGGTTGTACCGATGTGGGCATTCTGCAGGGAATCAAGCCATTTGTGGAGTGGTGTAACTATGTGGGCATTTTCAGCTATCATAAGATGGCGGGGATCCACAGTGATTCCCTGATTCTGCAGGGTATCGATTTCCTGTAGCAGAAGCACGGGATCCACAACACAGCCATTTCCGATAATATTGACGGATTTCCCGGATATAATCCCACTGGGGATCAGATGAAGGACATATTTATCGGTTCCATGGATAACGGTATGCCCTGCATTCGCTCCTCCCTGATACCGGATCACCATATCGGCCTTTTCGGCCAGGGTATCCACAATTTTCCCTTTTCCTTCATCACCCCATTGGGCTCCCATGACAATTGATACACTCATAATAAAACATCCTGTCAATATTTATCGGATTTATAGTCTGAAGAATCATTGGGCATATAGATATCGTGGACTTTCCCTTCCCGTATGGATAATGCCGAGACAATTTCAAGCTCTGCCTGTTCGTGAAACTCCCGGATAGTGGTGACACCGCAGGAAGACATGGATGCTTTGATTTTAGACAGGGTTTCCGGCAGATTATCCCGGAGTTTACCTGCATACTGGACAAAGCCTTCCACACCTTCAACAAATTTCATTTGGTAATACCGGGCAGATTTCCATTCCCGGGCTCTGGCAGAGCCTTCCCCCCAATAGGGTTTCATAATTCTATTGCTGAGCTGAATTTTTTCGGTAGGAGATTCCTCCATCCGGGCAAAATAGCGACCCATCATCACATAATCCGCACCCAACGCCAGGGCGATGGTAATATCCTTGGAATCTACGATCCCACCATCTGCAACGACGGGGATATATTTGCCTGTCTCTTCAACATACCGGTTTCTTTCATTCACCACGTCAATAATCGCCGATGCAAGTCCCCGGCCTGTCCCCTTTTGTTCCTGGGTGATGCAAATGGATCCCCCCCCCATGCCCACTTTTACCGCCCGGGCACCGCAATCCACCAGAAATCGAAACCCTTTTCCCGTGATAATATTACCTCCAATAACCGGAAGATGGGGATAATTTGCCGATATCCACTCCAATGCCTGTTTTTGATAGATAGAAAAACCATCAGATGAATCCACTGCCAGAATGTCAGCACCGGTTTCTTCAAGAGCCGGGACTCGCTCCCTGTAATCGTGAGTGTTTATGGCGGCTCCGGTCAATAGGCGCTTCCGGTTATCCAGTAATTCCAGAGGATAATTCATGTGGTTACGGACATCTTTGCGAAAAACCAGGTTTTTCAGCTGATCTTCTTTATTCACGATAGGAAGGACACTCTGATGACTTTCTCTCAGCAATTTGTTGGCTTCTTTAATGTCAGAAATATTGACACCCACAACCAGCTGTTCCCGTGGAATCATCCGTTCGGAAACTTTCAACTGGGCATGGTGGGTTCCGCTGTAATCATTTTTTGTGAGAATTCCCAATAACTTATGGTTAACATCCACCACAGGAAAAGTGTTAAAACCCTTGCTTTTACTGATTTCGAAAACATCGCCGATCAGCATATCCGGATGGATATAAAAGGGATCCACAAAACCGGCTTTATAACTTTTAATATCCCGGATCATGGCTGCTTCATTCTCGATGGTCTGTGAACAGAAAATAAACGCTAGTCCGCCCAGCCTGGCCAGTTCAATTCCCATCTCCACACCGGAAACACTCTGCATCGCGGCTGAAACAACAGGAATATTGAGTTTAAGTGCCTGTTCTCCCTCAGGTGTCCATGCCAACGTTGTTTCCAGGGATATTTTGTCAATGGAAGTTTCATCCGTTGTGTATCCCGGTAAAAGACGGTATTCCATGAGGGTCCGGGAGGGTTCATTCATGATTTTCTTTGCCATGAGTCTCCTTATATGGTTTTACTTAATTGCCTGACATTCAAGGATATATCCATGATAGAATAATCCCGGCAACAGCCTGTGAAATCTATGATCAGATTTTTGACGGTGGGATATTTTAAGGTGGCGGAACGAAGAAATATGCCAAATGGATTTGTCCGGGTGGGATTTAGTGTGATCATGGCGGAAAATTAAGAAAAATGTCGGCTGAAATGAACGCTTTTACGGGTGAAAAAGAAGAAGTTTTAAATGGTTATGGCCTGCTGGCAATAAAGATAAGCAATAAGGGAATCAGATAGAAAAAAGTAACAATATATATCAGGGCAAGGTAACGATGATTGGATACAAGTTCAGAAAATGTATTGGCACACCACAAAGGAATTTTTCTCAGAGCAGGTATGGACAATATCAAAAGTGCCCCAAGGCTGTTAAACATAAAGTGAGCCAGTGCAACGATAAGAGCTTCTGTTTTTCCGGTCACCAGAGACGCCAACAGGGCTGTGATGGTTGTCCCGATATTGGCTCCTACCGTATATGGAAAAATCTGCTGCAACGTGAGTATTCCCGAACCTACAATAGGAACAATTAACGATGTAGTAACAGAACTGCTTTGTACAATAGCCGTTAATAAAATTCCGAAAATTAAAGCACGAATTGTGGATTTAAAGATAACTTTATCAAAAAAACTGCTGATTCGGGATATTAAAAGGCTCTTCAGAATAACCACAAAGTATCTTAAGGCAACAAATAAAAGAACGAGAGCTGTTATAAGTATGAGTAGTGGATTATTGGCTAAGAGCTCATTGAGTATTTGTGCTACTGGATTTATAATTATTTTGAGCGGACTATGAAATGTGATTCCTTGAGTTCCAACAAGCAAACCTGCTGTTTTTGCAGATAGAACTCCCAAAATATTAAAGGAAACCTGGAGTGGAAAAAGAATCAAAACCGCCAGGATATTAAAAAAATCATGGACGACAGCTGCTGAAAAGCCGTTTTTAAATTCAGAACGACGGGATAGAGAACCGATGGACACAATCGTATTTGTGACGGAGGTACCAATGTTTGAACCCATAATAATGGGGATAGCACCTGTTACAGAAAGGGTCCCGCCGGCAACCATACCCACAACAATGGATGTCACGGTTGATGAACTTTGCACCAGGCTTGTGACCAATATTCCAATAAAAAGTCCGGCAAATGGTGAGGCTGTTGTTTGAAAAAGAGTATCGGCAAAACTCTTACCAAACAATTTAAATCCCATTCCCATCATTTCAATACTTAACAGGAACAGATACAAAAGAATTAAAACTTGTATGGCTTTCAGGATATTTTTTATTGGAGCTGTCACCCCTTATATCATCCTTATACGTTAAATTATTAGCGCGATAAAAAGATCACCAATAATGGAATAATAAAGAAAAAGACAAGGATAAAGAGTACAGATACATAACGGTTGTTATGGACAATTTCTGAGAATTTTTTTGCAGCCCACAAGGGAATATTTCGTAAAAACGGAACAGAAAGAATTAAAATAGCCCCGGTTACATTGAACATAAAGTGGGCAAAGGCAACGATCAATGCTTCTGTTTTGCCTGTAACAAGAGAAGCCAGAATTGCCGTGATCGTTGTACCGATATTAGCTCCTACGGTATAAGGAAAAACCTGATACAGCGTCAGGATACCCGATCCAACCATAGGTACAATGAGTGATGTGGTTATGGAACTGCTCTGAACAAGGACCGTCAGAATCAAACCAAAGGCCAGGGATGTCATGGTTGATTTGAAAATGACTTTATCAAAGAAGTTTTCTGCTTTATTAATAAAAATACTCTTTAAAACAACCACAATATAACGCAATGCAATAAAAAGAATGATAAGGGCGAGTATCACAATTAAAACTGGATTTTTATTTAAAAGCTCTGCGATTTGGGTTGCCAGAGGATTCACAATCAGCTTTAATGGACTTTTAAAGGTTACTCCCGATGATCCCACAAAAATATCTGCAAGTTCTTTGGATAAAACTCCCAGAACATTAAAAGATATTTGCAACGGAAAAAGAATAAGGACCGATAGAATATTGAAAAAATCATGGACAACGGCAGCTGAAAAAGCTTTTTGAAACTCATTCCGTCTGGATAAAGAACCTAATGAAACAATAGTGTTAGTGACAGAGGTTCCGATATTGGAGCCCATAACAATGGGGATGGCTCCCGATATGGTCAGGGTTCCTCCTGCTACCATTCCTACCACAATAGATGTCACTGTCGATGAACTTTGAACCATACTGGTTACCAAAATCCCAATAAAAAGCCCCACAAACGGCGAAGATGTTGTTTCTATCAAAGCATGGGCGAACTCTTTACCGAACAGCTTAAACCCCATACCAATCAATTCAATACTTAGGAGAAAAAGGTATAATAATCCAAGGATCTGCAAAGTCTTGATCAGGCCGCTTGTATATTTGTTCATGGACTCCCTGGGTTTTTCATGGACAATCGCTTTTCAAAGCTGAAAAATACGTAGAATTATCCGTATTTTAAATTAATTTACTGTGAATCGAGTGTTAAGATATTGTTAAGATTTCTGAAGGGCAATGAGATTTTTCTTCTTTTATTTGTCTGTGAAAGTTAAGTCAGTCACTTAAAAACAAATCCTTTAAACACCAGAAATTAAGGCTTTTTTAACAATTATTTTTTTGACTTATCGGTAAAAAATAAATAGCTTATTTGTCCAACGAAACTGGAAAAAGGTGAATATTTTCACATCTTACATATTTGGGCACACAGAAAATTATCAGGTTGATTCTTTTACTGGTAACAGCCGGGAGTTGCATTGAAACAAATGATTTTTCGAAAAAATAAAATTCTTTATTTAATGATTGCAGTTTTAGTCATTCATTCAGGTGCTCAGGCACAACGTCGCAGCGGACCTGTTCCCCATATTCAGATGAAAAAAAGCAATGCGGGAGTAGCTGACTATGTCCATTACACGACCGTGGGACAATTGGGGTTAACGGTCACCAATTTCGGAATTATTGGTGAAGGATATAATAATCCGGATCAGCCGAGTTTCATGTACAAGCAATATCCGGATAATATTAAAGAACAAGTAGAACACATGAGCTATGGCGGATTATGGATTGGAGGAATCGTCGGTGATGTGAAACGGGTTTCAACAGCCATTGTTGACGGTGTATTTGATTATGGGTCAGAAGGATTTGAGTTTACGGATAACGGTGATTCAATCTATGTCCGTTCTTCCATTACAACCAGCCGTTACTATTCACCTGAAGCCGTAAGTCACCAGGATTTTATTACCCAGTTTCATGATATGGGCCCGGTTGTAGAACATACTCCCATGAATTTGGAAGTCAATCTGCAAACCCATGCATGGAATTATAAATTTGCGGAAGCTTTTGTGATTCTGGATTATTTTATTGTAAATAAAGGTGCGGACGTCATTAAAGATATTTATGTGGGTATGTGGGCCGATGCTGCAGTTGGTAATATGAATTATACCAGTATTTATGAAAACGGTGGTGGATGGAGCTGGTATGATAATCAAAATGGATTTGATCAATCGGATTTTGACCCGATGCCGGACGATAATGTCCCGGGCTTTCCCCGGAATATCGCCTATCAATTTGATGCCGATGGAGATAACGGATACTCTGAAAGTTATGTAGGCTTTTCATGCCTCGGATCTGAGACGGTTCCAAGGGAATATTGGGATACTCAATATAACCAATGGCCCTGGCAGGCCGCATCCAATATGACCTATCCGGATTATTTTATGCCGGTTGATGACAACCAGCGCTATGACAAGATGAAAACATCGGTCCCCAAAGGTGACCCGGTTTCTTATCCCGATCTTTATACGGAAGATGGATATCCCAGTCAGCCCAATAGCTGGATGATACTTATCTCTGCCGGTCCATTCGGAACTCATCCGGCAAATGACGATAGCACTGCCTGGGATTTTTATCCCGGGGACACTTTAAATGTCGTTTACGCCGTAGGATGTGGGCGTTGGGCAAACAATGAATTAAAAGATTCACCGGAACGGCGCGAACTGCTTCGGGCAAATCTGGACTGGGCTCAGAAAGCATATAATGGGGAAGATAGTAACGGGAACGGTGTTCTGGATGATTGGGAAGATCAGGACGGTGATGGTGAATTGGATCGATATATCCTTCCCTCTCCCCCTCCCTCTCCCCGCCTGCATATCGAAGTGGATGCCGGTAAAGCAGTTTTATACTGGGATAATTCTCCCGAAGATTTTGAAGATCCTATCAGTCGGAAAAAGGATTTTGAAGGATACCGGATTTATGCACGCCGCAAAACCAGTGGCATAGACAAACAGTGGACACTTCTGGGACAAATTGACAAGAAAAATGATATTGGATTCAACAGCGGCCTGGATGTCCTCCGGATCAGGGATGAATTTGGAAACCCTTCCTATACCGTTTTCGGTCCGGATACCTTTTATTATACATTTGAAAATACCGGTATCCTCAATGGATGGCCGGATAAAAATGTCTTTTCCGTGACCTCCTTTGACACGGGTGATCCGGCAACGGGACTCGTTTCTCTTGAATCCAGTACTCTGGAAAACCGCACGGCAGTTGTTGCAGGCCAGGCACCGGTTGAACCGGGAGATGAATGGGTGACAGGAGTTTACCCCAACCCTTACCATGCCCATGCCGCCTGGGATGGATTAGGTGTCCGTGAACGGATGATTTGGTTTTACGGTTTGCCCTCTAAAGCTACCATCCGAATCTTTACCATCGCCGGCGAATTGATTAAAACCATCGATCATGATGCCGATACCTATAACGGCGCGGATATCGTATCTTTGAAAGACCTTTCCACATCAAATACGGTCTATGCCGGCGGAGAGCACGCATGGGATCTGATTACAGACTACGATCAGGCTACGGCAACCGGACTTTATCTTTACTCCATTGAAGATATAGAATCCGGCAAAATACAAACAGGCCGTTTTCTGATCATTAAATAATGAACAATAAACCAAGGAGAGATGACATGAAAAAATTGCTAACCTTTGTGCTGATAGCGTTCCTGGCTATACCGGTTTTTGCCCAGATTACGCCTATCAGAGATATTCAGTACACTACAGAAGCCAGTGGTGATTCTCCCATGAACGGACAAACTGTAACCATATCGGGTATTGTAACAGCAGAACCCTATGCCTATGGTAACAGTTATTTCTTCGTTCAGGATGATAATGCACCCTGGTCCGGAATCTTTGTGTATGACAGCGCTCCCGACGATATTTTGATTGCTGAGGGAGACAGTGTGACATTAACAGGAACCATTGAGGAAAAATACGGAATGACCCGTTTTACCGATCTGACCTCTATTGTGATTGAAGAAAAAGGGGTTTTCGGTATTGAACCCATTGTCGTCACAGCTGATCAGATTGCCACAGGCGCTGCCGAATCAGAATCCTATGAGGCCGTACTGGTCCAAATCAGGAATGTTGCCGTGGCAAATCCCGATGAAGGATATGGTGAATGGTCTGTCACCGACGGGACAGACACCGTGATGGTTGATAACGGTGACTACTATTTTTGGCCTGCGGAATACGATTCCATTAAATCCATTACAGGTCCCCTCCATTACGATTATAGCAACCGTAAAATTGCCCCCCGCATTGCCTATGATATTGTAGAAGGTGTTAAAAAGGGGCAGGACAAAGTATATACCCGAATCCAGAGAATCCAGCAGGTACGGTATTCCGATCTGGTAAAACAGGTGTAGATGCGGAATCTGATGCCTCCTATCTGGTCAGAGAACCTGGCGACAGTTCCCTGATGACTGTTCGGGGTGTCGTAACTATGCCTACCGGTATCAGTTATGCCGGAGACGGTATTAAATTTATCCTTTCTGATCCTCATGGAGGTCCCTGGAGCGCCATTCTTTCATACAATGCTGATTCAACCATCTATCCTGTCCTGTTTCCCGGTGATGAGATTGAAATGACCGGTTATGTGGGCGAATATACAACGGAAGATGCAAATATGACGGAATTCTGGCTTGTGGGAGATATTGAAATTCTCAATTTCGAGCAGGCGCTTCCGGATACACCCCTGGTAAAAACGGGTGACCTGCGGTGGCCCACAACTGCTGAACAATGGGGAAATGTTTTCGTCAAAGTTGAAAACTGTGTCGTGACCAATAATGACCTTCAATATGAAGTCATGGAAATTGATGATGGATCCGGTGCTGTGCTGGTTGATGATGATTCAGACAGCTTGCAGAATTATATTGCTCCCCCTGTTGGAACACAGCTCCAGAGTGTTGTCGGATGGATTTATCATCACTATGGCAGTTATGCCGATTCCACCACCTATAAAATCGAGCCCCTTTACGAACGAGATATTGTGGTCGGTGAAGGTCCTGCACTTTTGACCAATGCTTCAAGAAGCCCACAGCTTCCCTCCTCCTCTGATGTGGTCACGGTTCAGGTAACCGCTGTGACAAACCGTTTGATAACCGACGCAAAAGTCTATTACCGGGTGGATAATGCTGCTTCATATAATGAAGTTGACATGCTCATGTTTGACGAGGCAGAAAAAGTCTTTGGCGGAGACATTCCTGCTCAGGCAGAAGGCGCTTTTGTGGATTATTACTTCTATGTAGAAGATGAAAAAGGCGGTGTGTCTACTCTTCCCTCTGATGTAAATCTCAAGAACTTCTCCTATGTTGTGACAGATGATAATCCTACTATCAGGGATATTCAGTATACACATTGGGCCAATGGGGAATCACCCTTCCATGGTTCCACAGTGACAACCACCGGATATATCACTGCAGGACAAGGTTACGTTACACAGTTTACCAACAGTGGCGTCAGTGCCCTGCCCATGGCTGATGATAGCGGTCCATGGAACGGTATTTTTATCCTTGCAACCCCGGAGCAGCTGGCCGGACTCCAGTATGGCCAGGAAGTTACTGTGACCGGTAGAGTTGATGATAACTATGATGAGTACTGGAGATGGCAGAAAAACACCTATATTGTGGCTGACTCAATCATCGCAGGTGATGTTTCTGAACCACCGACTCCTGCAAGAGTCTCCATCTCGGATATTGCCGCCGATCATGAATCCTTCGAAGGTGTTGAAATTAATCTAACTGATTTTTCTCAAATCGCATCCATCAATCAGTATGATATCACCATCACAAACGGAAGTGACAGCATTCTGCTTGATGATGACTGCGTACCTTCCGAAATATTCAGCATTACCAGCAATGAATATGCCGTTATCGGTGGTACAGATACGGTAGGTGTCGGCGATTATCTGGATATCGTTAAAGGTGTGTATCTGTTCAGCTATGGCACTTTTAAAATTGAAGTCCGCGACGGAACCGACCTGGGGCTGACATCTGCAACTGAACCGGTAGTACCGATGACCTATGCCTTGCACCAAAATTATCCCAATCCTTTCAATCCCTCAACTTCCATCTCATTCTCACTCCCTGAACAAACACTGGTCTCGATTCAGATTTACAATGTGAGAGGACAATTGGTGCAAACGTTGACTAACCGTGTGTATGCTCCGGGGCAACACACGCTTACGTGGAAACCGGTTAATCTCAGCAGCGGTATTTATCTGTACAGGATTAATGCCGGTGATTTTAACGCAGTAAAAAAGATGACATATCTTAAATAAGAAACTTGTCTGAAAGGGGGGGATTCAACTCCCCCTTTTATTCATTCATGAAATGACAAAGTATACAAAAAATTACATCATGGTCGGGAAATCCGAAAAGTTTCTGCAACTTTTTACAATATGCAGGCATCGTAATGATTTCATGAAATTCAGATCAATCATGAGAGGTATCCATGAGACATAGAGTATTCGTTGGGGTTCTGTTTTTATTAACGCTTCTCATGTGGAATTGTGAAAATCCTTTTACACCGGATATCCCGGAATCAACCTATACCAATCTGCCACCTGAAACGCATATTTCCCTGATATACCATCCGGATACGGTATTAACAGCCGGTGATTACTGGATAAATGAAGGGGATACTATCTGGGTGGAAGAAAACGACAGCCTGATCCTGGGATTGGATACCACCGTCAGTCTCAAAGAAGTTTTCTGGTGGGGTGATGATCCGGATGGAGAAATCATTGGATATTATTATCAATGGAGTTTTATGCCTGAGCCGGAATTTACACAGGAGGAATCGGATACCTTTTATCTGCCTTTAAGAAGCAAGTTTGATATTTATAGTATTAAAGTCTGGGCTGTTGATAATGACAGTCTGGAAGATAGTACTCCGGCTGTTGTCAGTTTTCCGGTATACAATTCCCCGCCGGTTCTGGAATGGAAGTTAAACTCCCTCCCCCCTGTTGCAACTACCCCCAATGTCGTTCACCAATCGTTTACCCATCACTCTTTTTTTTGGGATGTGTATGATTTGGACGGTCTGGAAACCATCACGGCTGTCTATTGGGCTTTGGATGATACAAGTACATGGCACAAACTGGATGGGGATGAGCGTTCCATTTTTCTGGAGGATTTGGAACCGGGAAACCACCGGATCTTTTTTCAGGCAGAGGATATTGCAGGAGCAAAATCAAATGTGATTTCTTTTCCTGATCCTGATGATGATGAAATTCCAAATACATGGAAAGTGATTGAACCTGTCGGTGATTACCTCATTGTAAACGATTACGCCAGTGATCAATTGAATTATACGCATCAAAAATTTTATACAGAAATTTTTGATAACATCATTGGTTCAGATCAATATTCTATCTGGGAAATCGGGGATAATGTGAATAATGCCCATAATTCCATTCCTTACAGCACACAGGATATTGAATACAATTTAAGTTACTTTAAAAATGTCTTTTGGTTTACCTTCCGGGGCGAAAATTCCATTAATCAATCTGCCCTGGCCCTGACCCGATTTGTCGCTGATGGTGGCATTCTTTTTATGAACAATGCCATGAAAGGCGGGACATTGGCGGATACAACCTGGAGTTTTACCAGCATTGATACCATGTATTTTTTCAGTAAAACAGGGCGGGTTCTGCCGGGAACAAAAATCGATGGATTCTGGGGAGATCCGGTATTGGATTCAACCTTGGCTTTATCCCTGGGTTCTACCCTTGCCGACCGTTTATGGGCTATAGAACCTGGTAAAAATGCAGTTATCCGTTATCGTTTTGAGGATGCCGGTCCGAATGGTCAATCCTATAACGGAGCCCCTGGGATTATGACTGAAACCCGGATTAATGAGGGTACTTGCTATTATATGACCATCCCGCTTTACTATTGTAATGGGAATGAGAATGTCGATAAGCTGTTTAAACACGTATTTGAATTGGAATGATGAAACAAATAACACCAAAAATCCTGGTTCTTCTTCTCCTGAGTATATCTTTAGCGATTGCCGCCACAATTCGCGGAACTGTAACAGATGCAGATACGGGTGAACCCCTGCCTGGAGCCAATATTATTTTAAAAGGGACCTACTACGGAGCCGCTTCGGATGTGGACGGATCCTATGTGATCCCGGATCTTTCATCCGGAAGTTACGACCTGGAAGTCTCTATGATTGGTTATACCGTACAGATTCACAGCGGTATTGAAGTATCTGGACGGGAAACACGGGTTTTGAATATACAATTGAAACCAACCGTCTTAGCTTTGGGTCAAGAAGTGACGGTTATTGGTGAACGTCCGATTATTGATGCCGATGCGACCGGCTCTTCGGTTAATGTAAGTGCCAGCGATCTGGAAAACTCGATTGTCGAGAGTGTCAGTGATATTGTAGCCCAGCAGACCGGCGTATCAAAAAGCGGAGATAATGAAATTCATATCCGGGGTGG
Source organism: Fidelibacterota bacterium (assembly GCA_030156395.1). Lineage (GTDB taxonomy): Bacteria > Fidelibacterota > Fidelibacteria > Fidelibacterales > Fidelibacteraceae > Fidelibacter. The sequence continues at coordinate 5,264 of JASGMP010000029.1, read as the reverse complement.
CCGTGTGGACGAAGGCCAGTTTATTGTAGATGGGCTTTCCATTAAAGATCCTCTGACAGGAGCTACAAACAGTCTGTATGTGAATCCAAATGCCATCGAGGAGCTGGAATTCATCACTGGAGGATTTAACGCCGAATATGGACAGGCTATGTCCGGAATTATTGATGTCAAATTAAAGGAAGGTGCCAAACAACTGGAAGGATCTGTCAGATATAAGACAGATAAAATTTTATCAGACAACTTTAATACAGATAACGTCGAATTTACTCTAGGTGGCCCAATTTTTAAAAACAATGAAAGAATACCTGGTAATTTCTCCTATTTCCTGAGCGGCTATCTTTATCTGACAGACACCTATTTGCCAACTGCAGGTCCTTTGTATCCCTATCGGGAATGGACTGAAGCATTTGTCAGCCGGGAAGAAAACAATTTCAGCAGCATGGCCAAACTCAGCTGGCTAATTACTCCAAAACATAAATTTGCCGTTTCTTATAACCATAGTGCCAATGTGGACCGGGATTATGATTATGCCTATAAAGAAATCATGGACAATTATCCCACAACAACCCGGGAATCGCAGGTTGTGAATGTGATCTGGACTCATACGTTGAATTCGAAACTTTTTTATAATATGAATTTAGGATATTTTTACACCGGAAAGCATGATGCCGTGAAAAATAAGCACTGGTCCGAATATCAAGAAGTCCTGGATTTAGATCCCACTACCTATACTCCCTTGAATACGTACGGGAACCTTCGTGTCTACAACGGGGATGAATTTTGGGATCATGGTGACGCCCCGTATTGGTATGATTACTTTAGCAAAAATTATTCTATTGAAGCAGATATGACATGGCAGCCCAACACGAGGCATACTGTCAAGGGAGGCTACAATCATCGTAAGACCAATATGCAGGTCATCGATATTTATAAACCCTGGGCCGGTGGTGGTTCAGGATTGGGGGAATCCTTCGACTATTATACCGTATCCCCGTCGGATGGGGCCTTTTATATTCAGGATAAAATTACTTTTGAAGGCATGATCGCCAATATCGGCCTGCGCTATGATTACTGGATTATTGGCAAGTATGTGGAAGATATTGTGAATGATCCCGATATTTTGACCATTACACCTGAAGGAAAAAAACGCTTTTTGGATGAAACATATAACCTGCTGGGCCGAAGAGCCAAAGGACACATAAGTCCGCGTCTGGGTATCAGTCATCCGGTAACCGATAATGATGTTTTGTACTTTAATTACGGCCATTTTAGTCAGTTGCCGACATACAACTATGTATATGCCAATCTTATAAGTCGATCTGAAAATCCCTACTCCCTCATAGGGAATCCCAATTTGAATCCTAAGACGACTGTGGCCTACGAGTTGGGCATTAAACATAAATTTTCAAAATCCACGGCTATTGAATTCAAAGCCTATTACAAAGACATGTTTGATTATGAAACCTCACAACGGATTACCAGTTTTAATCCTCTTGTGGGAAACTATAGCATGCTCATTTACATTAATGCTGATTATGCCCGGTCCAGGGGGATAGAAATCACCTTCCGACGCCTTTATGGCCGCTATTTTTCGGGGGATGCCTCATTTTCTTATTCGATCAGTACTGGTAAATCTTCCAGACCGGATGACAATCTGCTGATTGAAGCCGGGATGCTTTCCCAAAAACCTCTCTCTGAAAACTACCTGTCTTGGGATGAACCCTTTCGGCTTCGGGGAAATTTACGGTTTAATATGTTTGAAGAAACTCCTCCCCGTTTATTTGGGATGAGAATTCCCAATAACTGGAAACTGAACATCCATTTTGATGCCCAGTCCGGACAACGGTATACACCCAGTGTTGCCACAGACACTGTACAGGTTGAAGGTGGCACCTGGATTTTTCTGGGTACCTCCATGTCCGACAATCCTTACGGGGCGATTGCCGATCCGTTTATAACCATCGATGTCAAATTCACCAAAGAATATTACTTCAAATCCCTCCGATATGGATTTTACATTGATGCTCAAAATGTGTTCAATCATAAAATACCTCGAAGAATCAATCCCTTTACCGGCAAACCCTACGATCCCGGTGAAATTATCTCTTATGTCTATTTAGGCGGCAGAAATCCCAATTATGATCCATCACGCTATTATGCCCCCAGACAAGTGACACTGGGTGCCTTTTTAATGTTTTAAATCACGAACTGACGGAATACAATGAAACAGAAACAGATCATATTCACACTTCTCATTCTTGCAACCACTCTCCATGCCGGAGGGATATTACCCCAATTGGGTGGGCAGCGTGCCGGGACGTCTTCTCTGACCTTCCTGAAAATAAAACCCAGTGCACGAGCTTTCGGGATGGCTGAAGCCTTTATTGCCATTGCCGGAGATGCTTCGATTATACAATACAATCCGGGAGGACTCTCACAATTGGAAAATCCATCTGTCACCTTCAGTCATCTGGACTGGTTTGCCGACATTGATTTTGAATATTTTGCCGTGAGTTATCCTTTTCTTAACTGGGCTTTGGGATTTGAAGCCGGGACCCTTCACATGCCTGCCATGGAAATCACCACAGAATATAAACCCTACGGATCCGGGGAGTATTTTACATTTACAGATTATTTTGCAGCAATCTCTTTTTCCCGGAAGATGAGTGAGCGGTTCAGCTTTGGAATTACAGGTCGTATCGCCCGGGAAGAATACCTGAATTTTAAAAGCACGAATATCCTGATGGATTTGGGAACCTATTATTATACTGGTTTTAAAGACCTGAGAATAGCTGTTGCGTTTATGAATTTCGGTTCGCCTACAGCGCCGGATGGCACTTATGAGTATATCAATGCCGAGGGTTATACAGAAACCCGTGAGTACGAGAAATTTTCACCACCCACCACTTTTCATCTGGGCTCTGCCATGACCCTTTTGGATCGTCATGCCTTGAACTGGCTTGTTTCCGTCCAATTGAATCATCCCGTAGACAATGCGGAATATTTTGCGTTCGGCACCGAAGTTACCCTCTTGAAAACACTGGTCCTCAGGGCAGGCTTTGATACCAATGAAGATCATAATCCCTTTTCTTTTGGATTGGGTTTTAAGGCGGAAAAATGGGGACAATCCCTGAGGATTGATTATGCATTTAGGGACAATGAATATTTAAACCCGACACAACAATTTCAGATATCTTACAATTTCTAGGACGGATAATGAGACCATTAAAACGAATATCATTCTTATTTCCACTGCTCATATTGACCTCATGCATTGAAACCATGGAGTTACCCAGCGCCGGAAATGACAATCCTACAGGAATATCTGAAGATAAAGATGCATTTATTGAAATAACACCCCGATGGGCTTTCAGTGAGCTGGGTATCAGTTCACTATCAGACATGGAAACTACAGAAGACGGGCGACTATATCTTGCAGACCCTGTGAATCATCGGATCTCTGTAGTTCGTCCCAGTGGGAGACGGGAAACCGGGATTTATGAACCACTCCAGCAACTTTCATTTCACGGGTCCCCCCTCTCTCCGGTCTCAGTTGCAGTGGATGATCGTTTTATCCTCTATTTCACGAACCGAAGCGACACAGTTTATGCCTGGTTTCAGTATTTAAACATGGCGGGGGTTGAAGGTATTGTGACATCCTTTGATTATCGTGTGGATGGAGAAATTGTAACGGAAGACCCATATATTGGTGAGTTTACAGAAGGATACACCCGTCTTGATCACAGTGAAGTACTTAATACAGATCCGGCTTTAATTGATTCTCTCTTAAGTATTGTCCCACTTTATGCTTCACGCGATCCGTCAAATCGTGAAGCCACCATAGATCCTATAGATGGAAGTGTTTTGGGAAATAATCCTGTTTATGCTTCTTTAACCAAATCATTTGTCGCAGTGGCAGATGAAAGTGTAGAATCCCGTCATATTGCTGTAATGGATTCATTGAACAACAGGCTGATTAATTTCAAACTAGTCCCCACCTATTTGCTGAAACTGAGCAATGGTTTCTTTATCTGGCACTTTAAAGGGGTCTATGATAATCTTTTGGCATCTGAAGGAACAGGTGCAGGGACTATTTCGGAACCTAACAGCCTGTATAGTGATGAAAACGGTAATTTATTATACACACAGTTTGGTGATTACTTTGGTTTCCATAAACTCCGGGCAGGTATGTATACCACTGCTTTTACCTTCGGTACAGATGATATCATGGATTTAGACCGTTTTAAATCCCCCATGGATGCAGTTGTTGGTGATGACGGTTCCATATTTGTCCTCGATTCAACCCAAAATGCTGTTTTAAAATTCAGTCCTCAGGGCGAATTTCAAAAATTTGTGGCTATCCGCGAAGAATGGATCAAAGAAACAGACACAACCTGGGTAGACAATGAAATGGTGCTCAGGGATACATTGGTCCAGGTTTCATATCATGATCTGCTCCACGCACCCAAGGCATTGGCTTTTTATAATGAAGTGTTATATGTCTCGGATAATGGAAATCAAAGAATCTTACGCTTTACCCGGACAGAGGCGGGTATTGAAGACCCAAATCCGTATGATTAATTAAATAGTAAATAAAAATTTTAAGGTTAAAAAAAAAGAGTCCCATTTACAGGACTCTTTTCTTTTTGCAATTAATTTTGGATTATTATTCCTTATTCGACAGTGACTGTTTCAGTATCTGTACCTACTTCATCTCTGCTATTTCTGACTTCGAGCCTGATTATTTTTTCACCAGTTGAATCGTAACTGTGTGTTTCGGTTTTCGAAGTATCATATGGTGTATCCCACGTACCGTCATCTTCCCAATCCCAGCGATACTCAAGATCATATTTATCTTCAGCATCGAAGGATTCGGAGGCATCGACGGTCAATATATCACCAACATTAAGTGTCGTTGGAGTGACCGTAAATATTGCAGTAGGTGTTGGATATGTTGTAGAAGAGACTTCCAGATACCAATGATAGGTACTGTCCATAAGTCCGCCTGAATCAATCACAAGAAGTTTAACAGTATAAGAATCAGCGCTTGAGTATTTATGTGATGTATAAGGTGTGGACAGCGTGTCTGTATCCCATGTACCATCATTATTCCAATCCCAGATGTAAAACAAACTGCTTCCATCTTCAATGTCTGTGGAAAGTGTTGCATCAAACTCAAAAACAGTACTGGTATATCCGGATTCCGGGGTAACGGTAAAACCGGCTGACGGTGGATTATTGGTATATTCGGTAATCGTATAGCT
>JASGMP010000028.1 GCA_030156395.1 Fidelibacterota bacterium | reverse complement strand
AATCTATATACTACAGTTCCAGAAAAAATACTATAACTTGTCATCATTAACATGCTATATTTTTTACCATCAAAATAAGCTTTAATTCCCATAATCATTATAACTATACTTCCAATTAAATGCATAAGAAAAATCATTTCTGTATTATACGAAAATATATAAATCGTCTCAAACAAAAAGAATATACAAGAATAAAGAACAACATATATTTTCTTGAATTTAATTTGAAATAAATCATAAAATAAAAGTTGACATAAAAAGAAATTTATTATTCCCGCAAATGTATCATAATAAAAAATATTTTTCTGTATAATTCCAAATAAATTTTCAAATATAATTAACTTTCCAACAATCACACTTTTCAATACCGATATAAAACTTATCAATAGAGTTATTAACATATAACTAGTTTTATATTTATAATATACTATTCCACTTGTAATAAATATTATAAAAAAACACATAATAATTGCAGAATCATATCCTGTTCTAAACAACAATAAATCAATAATTTTATTTTTATTTCCAATGAAAAAAAGAACTTTATCGTTAAGTTTTACAGTTTTATATTTTTTAATTAATTTTATTTTAGCAATAAATTTACCGTCTATATTTTTATAATCACCTTCATTAATGTCAAAGGTGCTGTATGCCGTCTTCTCATCATAATTTTGGATGTAATCTTTCATAAAAGATCTCTCACATCCTTACAAATTCGTCCATAGGCATCGAAATTCAAAACTGCAGATACCAGAATGGAGCAGATCACGGATAACGTGGCAGAAGATATGATGCCAATCATAATTATAATCTGATATTTAATGGCGGCAACCGGAGGAACTCCACCCAGAATCTGTCCTGTCATCATTCCGGGAATCGATACGAGCCCCATCGTCGCCATGATCCCTAATTTGGGCATAATGGATATTTTCAGTGCATGCCGGGCAAAGGGTTTAATAGCCTCGATAAACCCCGCTCCGGCCAGGATAAATTGGATATAATCATCTTCATGATGAATCAGATCTTCGTAAAAGCGTTGCAAACCAATGATGTTACTGCTCAGGATATTTCCCAGAATCATGCCAATTAAAGGTATCATATACTGGGCTGACCGGAGGTTTTCATATCCCAAGGGAATTAAAAACGTGAGAAAGACCAGAATGACAATCATGATATAAACAGGGATAGTCGTCAAATATATGCGTTTATTAAGCATACCACTGTTTTTCAAAATGGTAAAATTTGCAGCAAGGATCATGATAAGAACCCAGGAGAGATTCAGCCAGATTTTGTCATAGATAAAAAGATATTTTAGATAAAGGCCAATAAGAATCAATTGGAGAATCATCCGGGATATTGAAATAAATAACTCTTTATAAACTTTTAGATCCATCCAGATAAAAATCAGAAGGGGAACAATGAGAATGGAACTATACATGACAATATTTATAATGGGAATATCAAAAGTTCCCTGTGAATTCATGGGTTCACCTCCTTCAGGGATCCGTTGAGATGCCACCGGCGTGTTGCAAAGGATTTCCATTCTTCCTGATGACTCACAACCAGGCATGTGAGATCCTCCCGGGAGAAACAGCGGATGGTCTTCTGGACATTTTCAGGATCAAGGTTCGATGTAATTTCGTCCAGTAAATAGATGCTCCGGTTGAGCAACAATGAAATAATGATATTTATCCGTTGTTTTTCACCGTTGGAGAGGGACACAAAAGTGTTTTCCAACAATGCATTTTCCAGGGAGAAAAAATCCATGAGCTCCTTCAGTTGGGTTTGTTTTTCATCCATATCCCTGACCATCAAGCGCATTAATGAAGATGTCTTACCTGTAAAGGCTGGTGGATTTTGTCCGATATATCCAAAAGCAGATCTATAATGGTGAATATTTTTTTTACCGACTTTCCCGTTTTGGTAACTGATATCTGCCGTTTCGGGATAGTCAAAAAAAAGGAGTGTTTTGAGAAGTGTTGTTTTACCGCTTCCTGACGGACCGGTCATGAGAATTCTATCCCCTTCCCGGATCTCCCCGGAGATGTGATTCAAGATGACTTTATCCTTTTTTTTCACATAAATGTTTTCAAACTTTATCAAAATCACTCCTTATCGTTCTTTTGAAATCATTGGAGAAACACATGAAAATGATCAATGGAAATATAGCACAGGATTTGGAGAATATCATCCTCGAAAGCATCCGGAATTGCCATCCGGAAAAAACTTTCCCCTCCTGGTTGAATAACCTGTCCATCAAGGCTCCCTATGCCCTGCTCTCTATCGGGAAAGCAGCAGTTTCCATGGCAGATGTTTTCATACATCACGTTCAGGTACCTCCGGTAATGAATTGTGTGATCACTTCTTCAGAGTATCTTCCGGAAAAATATAGTGATAACTTAAATATTTTTTTGGGTGAGCACCCCTATCCAGGAGAAAAGACCGAGCAGTCGTCCAGGACGGTACTAGACAGGATTCTGACAGACATCCCTGATTATGGGCACATCGTGTTGCTCCTGTCAGGCGGCGGTTCAGCTTTATTTGAAATTCCACAAGACGGATTGACTATAAAGGATATATCGGATGTCACAAAAAATCTTATGAAAAAAGGAGCAGATATTCAGGCACTCAACACTGTCCGAAAACAAATATCCGCCGTAAAGGGTGGAAAACTGGCACAATTGCTATATCCCCGGAAAATAAGTGCGTTTATCATGTCTGATGTAATGGGTGACAATCTTGACCTGATCGCTTCCGGACCGGTGACACCTGATACGGGGACACCTGAAAAGGCACGGGAAATATTATCAGCATACGGTCTGAATCCAAATATTATCAAAGGAATTGACACACAAAAAAGAAATATTGATTTCCGTCATGTCAGCACTAAAATCATCTCAAATAACCATACATTAATTGACGCATGCAGGAAAACCATTGAAAAAAAAGGTAAGTCTTGCCGGCTTCTTCCCTTTCCCCTCTCGGGTGAGGCTTCAGACTGTGGAAAACGGATTGCCGATTATTTATCCACTTCGGTAAAAACATTTCCTGTCTATTATATTGGCGGTGGAGAAACATCGGTAACCGTCCGAGGAAACGGCATCGGTGGAAGAAATATGGAAGTAACATTAAAGGCTGGTCTTGAATTGCAAAAAACACCTTACACTTGGGGAGTGATATGTGTAGGTTCTGATGGTATTGATGGTCCTACCGATGCCGCCGGGGCAGTTATAACACGTTCACGATTCAACAAGGACATGGTACAAGCAGCAGAAAAAGCCTTAAAGAATAATGATACATACTCCTTCTTTAAAACACATGGCGGACTGATAAAAACAGGCTATACCGGTATTCATTTAAATGATCTTTTTATCGCATATATAGATAAACCGGCCTAGATATAGGGAATGCGGATTTTATAATAGGTACCTGCATCTGAATGGAGTTCATAGCTGCCATTGAGTTCGCGGATAAAACCGGAAATCAAATTCAATCCCAAAGTATGGGTATCTTTTGATACGGATGTCACATCAAATCCGGACCCATTGTCTTCAATTTCAAGGATAAGCTGATCATCTTCCTGCGATAAGCCAAGGGTGATATGTCCTTCATTTTTGTTATGAAATCCATGTTTCATACTGTTGACGATTATTTCATTCATGAGCATACCCAGGGTGATGGCTTTATCAAAGGTGACTTCTACCGGCTCAGTTTTGATCATATCGAAGCTGATATTTTTATCCCCCGAAAAAGCAAAAATTATATTATCAGCCAATTCTTTCAGATACGTATGCAGTTTAACCTTTCCCAAATCCTGGCTTTCATAGAGTTTCTCATGAAGGAGGGCGAGACTTTTTAATCTGTCACGGGTATCATAAAACACGGACAGTGCATTTTGCTCATTAATCATCATGGCTTTCAAATCCATCAGATTCGCCATGATCTGCATATTATTCTTCACCCGGTGATGAATTTCACTGAGAAGAAACTCTTTTTCCTCCAGAGACTTTATTAGGTGCAAACGGTTTATATATTGGGCTGTCATCTCAATAAAATACAGAATCAAAGCCTTTGACTCCCCGGAATCATCCAAGATTTTAAAATAATACACTGCATAGTATGCATCTCCTATCCGGAAAGATTTATCGGAGATGACGGAAAGAATTTCATCTGAAGATATGGCCTTTTTTAAATTTTTTATAAAAACAGGTCTTTCATTTTCACTGATAAATAGAAATCCTTTTACTTCTTTATCTGGATTTAAGTGATTGGCGATATAAAAATCCTCACGTGTTTTCAGATTCATCGTAATAATTCTCAGTCGATGATCCACAACCAGAATCGGAGTCTTCATAACGGCACTATAGAAATTACGGGCCAGAATTTCCTGGTTAAACGTCTGACTTTCAGGCAATGTAAATCCATTTTCATCCTCCGAATAAATGGCAAAAGTCATTTGAAGCCGATTGTACAAGCATGAAAGCATACCTGCAATCAACTTTATGACGGGAATATAGGCAGTTTCAAGCTGATTATTCCCCTTTACATAATCCAATCCTACAAAACCTATCATTTTTTCATTCCGATAAATGCCTGCCACCAGATCTCCTGTAATGTCCTGCATTTCAAGAATTTCCTTTTCATGAATCGCTTCAACCGGCAGTTCATTCAGGGATTGGAAATAAATAATCTCCTTCTTATTAAGTTGATTGAGCCACCAGGGATAATCGGCAACCGGCAGATGTTGAAGGTTTGTGATCTGTGAATCAATTCCTTGACAACACCATTCATATGTATTGATGAGGTATTTTCTATCCTTTGAAAAGTGAAAAATATATGCCCTGTCTGCATGGCAATAGCGGCCTGTTAATCCGAGGAGCTGGTAAATCATGTCCGGATAATTTTCCAAAATAGAAGGACTGACCATTTTCAGAAACAGCTCATTTAAATGATAATAAAATGAGGGGTTTACACCTTCCTGAATCCTTATTTTATCACTTTGGAAATTTTCCTTTGATGGATTTAAATGGTTTTGCTGTTTGTAAAACATGGTTCGTTCTGCCAGAATTAACAGAGCAACTACAATAAACGAAAGGATGAGGAAAAGATAAGTGATCAGAAGGATGGAATTGACAGATTTTTGGAACAAAAAAAGTGAAACCGGAAGACTGAGCACCAACAGGACCAAAGCACTCAATCCGTATATAAGAATGTCCCTGATCGGTAATTTATAGAAATACACAACAAAATAGAAAACAGGCAAAAAAAGAACAAAGCCTGTATAGAAAAAGTAATCTCCCAGAAACAAAGAAACCCATACAAAAAAAAGGGCGGTAAAGAGATTGATTATCACAAGGATATGTTTATAACGTGACTTATCTTTTTTGTTTGAACGGCCGGTATAATAAAAAGTGATCAATGTTCCAAAGAGGAGGATCAGCACAAGCCATTGAATGAGAATCATGGGTTGATTCAATAACTGATGGTTCAGCAGTGCGATAAAAATCCCAGGAATCCATAGGAGGATATTCAATAATAAAGAAGATAAATAGGGTATTTTTCCGGATTTCATCAGGCTTAATACCGAAGTATCTGATACAAGGTTCGTTTATATGTTTTATCGGGTCTGCCCCACAATTTATGAAACCACATCCATTGAGAAGGATACCGAACAATCCAGGGTTCAAAGGTTTTCATGACAGATTTCATGGTTTGTCCGATGGTTTCATCATTCAGAACAGATATAGGTTCATAGTTGACCGGAAAAAAATGGATATAAAATTTCCCGTGCTGATAGAGTGGCATCATTCCTAATATTTCTGCATCTGTTCTGAATTTAAGAACGGCAGTTCCTTTTGCAATAGACGTGATCCGGTTAAAAAATGGGATTTTAACCCCTTTTTTATGGGCATTCTGATCAACAGCAATGGCCAGTACATGATTATTTTTAAGGGCTTTTTCATAGGCTTTCATGCCCTGCCGTGTTGAAATCATATGCATTGCATCTCCCATATTCAGGCGCAATGACAGAAAAAATTCATCACTCAGGGGATTTTTCATTGGTTTATAGATTGCCGAGGTTGTAATTCCGCTCATATTTAACCAAGATCCCGCATACTCCCAGTTTCCAAAATGAAGAGCCGTTAAAATGACACCCTTTCCTTTATCCAGCGCCTCATTCAGGAATTCACGACCCTGAATCTCCGTTGACAAGATTTTTTCTGTGTTCTTCTTTTTGTTCTGGCTTAAAAACTGAACAGCCATTTCTCCGAAAAAACGGTAAGATTGATGGGCCAAATGAAGTTTATATTCATGGGATTTCTCAGGAAATACAATATCCATATTGTACATCATCACCTGAAAACGGTAGGGAAAAAAATACCAGGCCAAATCACCCAATCGGCGGCCAATCCATTGAGAGACAGAAACTGGTGGGACATTGGCTAAGAACCGTACAAAAAGAAGTACAGAGTATTCCAGTTTGTATTTAAGGGGTAGAGATTTCTTTTTCAAGGGCTTTTGCAATCTCATTCCACGATACCTGATTGGTTTGGCCTGTTTCCAGGTTTTTCAGTGTCAGTGTTTCCGATTCCAGTTCATCCGGACCGATCACGGTTACATACCGTGCCTGTTTTTTATTGGCATCCCGCATCATAGCTTTCACACTGCGGCGCAACAAATCCGTTTCAACGATGTAACCCTGATTCCTTAGTGCGGTACACATTTTTAAAATCCCTTCATACGATGCTACATCAAGAGTTGCCATGTACAGGTCCGGGCGAGATCCTGGAATATCTGATTTATTTTCCGCATCAAGGGCCAAAATGAGCCGTTCAATACCTGCTGCAAATCCGACAGCCGGTGTCGGTTTTCCTCCCAGTTCCTCCACCAGATTGTCATAACGGCCGCCGCCGCAAAGGGCATCCTGGGCCCCCAGCTGTTTTCCCTTGATTTCAAAGGTTGTACGGGTATAATAATCCAATCCCCGGACCAGTTTGGGATTAATGGTATATGCAATCCCCTGAACATCCAGCAACTTGCATACTTCATCAAAATGGGACTTATCTTCAGGGGAAAGATGATCGGTGATTTTCGGGGCATATTCATCCAGAAGTCCCTGGCAGGTTTCATTTTTACAGTCAAAGAGCCTGAGGATATTTTTATCAAAGCGTTCACGACAAACAGGGCAGAAATCATCAAAATGAGGTTTCAAGGAATCTGACAGCAGTTGGATATATTTAAGCCGGTCTTTTGTATTTCCGATACTGTTGATATGGAGCTCCCATTCCCGGAGCCCGATCTTTTGATACAACTGACATGCAAGAATAATCACTTCAGCATCCGCTTCAGGATATTCAGAACCAATGAGTTCAATCCCGAACTGGTGAAATTGTCTGAGCCGGCCGGCCTGGGGGCGCTCCTGTCTGAACAAGGGACCTATATACCACAGTTTTTGAAGTGGAGAGTGTTGTTCGTAATGATGCTGAATGTAGGAACGGATCACAGATGCGGTGTATTCCGGCCGTAGGGTCAGCCATTCTCCTCCTTTATCCTGAAACGTATACATTTCTTTACTGACGATATCAGAAAATTCCCCGATTCCCCTGGCAAACAGCTCCGTTTTCTCAAAAACCGGCGTTCTGACTTCCTGATATAAGGCAGTGGAAAAAACATCCCGGCAAACCGATTCCACATGGTGCCAGATCGGCGATTCCCAGGGGAGTATGTCTTTGGTCCCTTTTACAGCTTTAAGTGATTTCATGAATCCTCAATTGTTATTCTAAAACTCTGAATCCGCAGGGATATCAGATCATGTATCCAAGGAAAAGGTCGTGAAAACATCAATCGGAATTCCCGGCATCTTTTATCCTGATAAACGTATCGTGGAGTTCTTTCCATGTCTCTTTCAATCCATCAATCATGACCTTAGTATGACCGATGATAGGCATAAAATTGGTATCCCCAAGCCAACGGGGAACGATGTGCTGATGGAGGTGATCTGCAATTCCGGCACCGCTCACGCTTCCAAGATTCAAACCGATATTGTATCCCTGTGGAGATAGACAGGTATCAAGGACTTGTAGGGATAATTTGGTAAGTTCAGTCATTTCACGGTGTTCATCATCTGTAAGAGACAGGAAATCCGATGTATGCCGGTAAGGGGCAATCATCAGATGTCCATTGTTGTATGGAAAAAGATTCATCAAAACAAAGGTGTATTTTCCCCTGTAGACAATCAGATTTTCTTCATCATCGTCTTCCGCAGATTTCTGGCAGAAAATACAATGTACATCCTTTGATTTATCCCGCCGGATATAATCAATCCTCCAGGGAGCCCAGAGATAATCCATGTTAATGTCCTTCTTCACGTTCTTTCAGGTACTCTTCCACGATTTTTTCCTGAATTTCCCTGGGAACATATTCATAGTGACTGAATTTTCTCCGGTGATATCCCCGTCCCTGGCAAAGGGAGCGCAGAGTGTTGGAATATTTGTAAAGATTGGCCAGAGGAACTTCTGCTTTAATAATCTGGAAATGTCCGTCTGAATCCATACCAAGCACTTTTCCACGGCGGGCCGAGATATCCCCCATCACGTCACCCATATATTCTTCAGGAATTGTAATTTCGATCTCATAGATGGGTTCGAGCAGAATCGGATCTGCTTTAATAAAGGCATCCCGAAAAGCACCCCGGGCTGCTATCTGAAAAGCAATGTCCTTTGAATCTACAGGGTGCTGTTTACCATCAAAAACAGCCGCTTTGACATCGATGACTTTATTGCCGGAAAGGGGGCCGGCTTCACACGCTTGACGCACACCTTTTTCAATGGATGGTACAAATGAGCGGTCTACGTTCATCCCCACAAGCTCACTCACAAATTCAATGCCTGTTCCTCGGGGCAAGGGTTCAATCCGAAGCTCCACTTCACCAAACTGTCCCGCACCACCGGACTGTTTTTTATGACGGTACCGGGCAGTAGCTGTCTTTCGGATGGTTTCACGATAAGGTATTTTCGGTTGTACCTGCACAATTTCCACATTGAATCGCTGTGCAATTTTCTTCAGAGAGATATCCAGGTGAATTTCACCCATACCTGAGACAATCGTCTGCTTCAATTCGGAATCCACCACATAATGAAAAGTTGGATCTTCTGCCTGAATTTGTGCCAGGCCGGTTCCGATTTTTTCTTCATCACCCTTGGCTGCCGCTTCTACGGCAACGCGAATAACCGGTTCGGGATATGTGATTCCCACAAACTGCCAGGGTTCTTTGGAATTAACCAGCGTATGATTGGTCAGGGTGTTTTTCAACTTGACGGCAATACCCAGGTCTCCGGCTTTGATTTCGGACACTTCTTTCCGGTGTTTCCCATTCAGGATAAAAAGATTTCCAAACCGTTCGGATGTATTGGTCACCGGATTTTTCAGTTCATCCCCGACCTTCAGACTTCCATTGATTACCTTGAAATAGGAAATATCCCCAACATGCTGTTCATGAACGGTTTTATACACAAAAAGAGCCGTCACACCTTTTTCATCGATGGTTATTGGCTCTGGATCAGCATCACTGGATTTTTTGACTTTCCACTCTGTGTTTTGTGACGGATCGGGGTAGTAATCCACCATTATGTCCATCAGGCGGGATACTCCCACTTTCTTTTCAGATGATACACATACCAAGGGAAAGAAATTCCGTTCAAGGATAGCCTTCCGCAGCCCATCCTTCAGTTCCTCTTCCGTCAATTCTCCTGCCTCAAAAAACTTCTCCAAAAGGGCATCATCCGATTCAGCAATCATTTCAACCAGTTCTTCATACCGTGTATTGAATGTATCCTTTAAATCCGCTGGAATCTCCTCTTCCTTATAAGCGCCGTTATTATCAAAAACCAGCATTTTTCGCTTCAGTAAGTCGATAATACTGTCAAAAGCAGGTCCAGCATTCACAGGATACTGTATGGGATAGATCCGGTTAGAAAAACGCTCCCGAATGCTGTCGGCTATTTTATCAAACTGTGTGTGTTCTTTATCCAGCATAGACATAACGATCATAGCTGTTGTTTTATAGTCATTCACATAATTCCACGCGAATTCAGTCCCCACTTCAATACCGGATGTGGCATTGACTAGAACCATGGCATTTTCCGTAACTTTCACGGCACTGATCACTTCTCCGACAAAATCCATATAGCCTGGTGTATCCAGAATATTGCATTTCACTCCATTCTTTTCAAAATGCATGAATGATGTTTTAATGGATATCTGACGTTCTATTTCATCACTGGTATAATCTGAAGTGGTACTTCCCTCTTCAATGGATCCAATCCGGTTGATTTCACCGGCCAGAAGTAATAAAGCATCAGACAGGATAGTTTTACCGCTGGTGGAATGTCCCATTAAAGAAAAATTCCGAATTTGTTTCGTATCGAATGTTTTCATAAATCGTCCTCCGGTTTTGAAGATAAATGATTCATTTTACTGTTATGGTGTATGGCATTTCTACGGATTGTTTGCCTTGCAATTTTGCCTGTGGCCCCCGCAGGTAAATGATTGAGAAAGATGAAATCTGAGGGGATTTGATAGCGGGGAATTTTCCCTTTGAGGTACTCTTTCAGGGCGTCGGGACTAGCTTGGCTTAGTTTTTCAGGTACCACATAAGCGATAGCTTTTTCATTCCCCCGGTTATCTACCGGAATTCCTACAATCACCGCCTCCCGGACATTGGGATGTTTTTTAAGAATATTTTCGGCACTTTCAGGAAACATGTCAAATCCATTAATCCGGATACGATTTTCAATACGGTCTACAAAATATATGTAGCCATCCAGATCCTGATAACAGAGATCCCCGGTATGAAACCAACCATTGTCCAATGTTTCATTTAATTTTTCCTGACCTGATGTAAACCCGGAGACAACCAATTCTTTCCGGATACATAATTCGCCGATTTTCTGATCGGTAACGGCTGTATCATCCTGGCGGATTGAGACGGAAACATTATGGAGTGGAATTCCGATGGAACGGAGTTTACTTTCATCGTTATTGATCAAAATGATCGGACCTGCTTCAATCAGGCCATATCCCCTGAAAATAGGGAAATGAAATGTTTCATAAAACCACATCTGAACATCCGGCTTCAGGTGCCCCCCTGCGGTGATCCCGTATAGATACCCTGCGGGGAGTTCATGGACAGTTTCTGAAAGTCTTTCAAAATAATTGGTATCTCCGATAAGAATCATGCCTTTGGCATCATCCGGTGTCGGGGGTAACTCTGTCGTTTGATTCAAAATGACCCGGTTTCCTTTGATCAGAGAACCAACGAGAATCGTGGTAAAGCCCCAAAAATGATGAAGGGGAAACTGGGCACACAAAGATTCATTTTCATGGAGACACATGGTTTCATTAAAGGATTGGGCATTCATCAACAGCTGTCGGTTATTGAAAATGCCGCCTCTGGAAGGGCCACTGGTACCGGAACTAAAAAAAATAACCGCTTCCTGCTGGTTGTCCGGATTGAAAGGTCCACCATAAAGGGCATGTTTTAATGTGGTATCTATGTATAACTCTGAAAGCTCTCCCTTTCCCCCGACAGCTATGACTGTCTTGATATTATCAAGAATATCGATGGCATCCGCCACACTTCTTTCATAATCCCTGTGATAAATGATCACCGGAATATTGGCATCACTTAAAACATGCCTGAGAGCCAGAGCTTTAAAGTGGGGGTCAACAGGAACTACCGTACATTCCAATCGGGATAAAGCCAGAACAGTATAGAAGAATTCCAGTGAAGAAGGGAGCATAAGTGCAACACGGGATTGTTTTTTAACGCCGGAATCCAGTAAATATCCTGCCATTTGCAGGGATTTATCCAGAACATCATGGTAGGTATCATTCTGTTCACCATGTGTAAGAAAAATTTCGTCATGTTTTTGCTTTGTAATCTGAAAAAAACTTGAGTACAAAGACATTGAAAATTTCATATCCGATACTCACTTCTTAAGCTTGTGAAGTTACTCATAGATTGATCATTAGTCAATTCAGAAAGTCATGTTCAATACCTGACGATATAATGAATTGTCTCTTTTGATTCTTGAAAGTATCTTTTTAAATTTAAAAAGTATTTTTAACCAGAAAAGAAAGTGAGGCATAGAAAAAACAGATTTGTCCATAATGGAATTTGATCAATCTATTTTAGGAGAGAAGCATGAAAAAGACACGCATTCTGGTAATCGGTGCCGGGGGGCAAATCGGTTCAGAGTTAACCCCTGCTTTACGAAAAGTGTATGGTTCGGAGTATGTGGTTGCATCAGATATTAAATCTGACATTTGTGAAGAGGTTTTGAATGAAGGTCCCTTTGAAATTCTGGATTGCATGGATGAACAGCGTTTAATTGAAGTGATAATTAAGTACAAAATAACACGGATTTATCATTTAGTTGCCCTTTTATCGGCTGTGGGTGAGCACAAACCGTTGATGGCTTGGAATATCAATGTAGGAAGCCTGATGAATGTCCTTGAAATTGCCCGTGAATTGCGTTTATCGGTTTTTATTCCCAGCTCAATTGGTGCCTTTGGGCCCTCAACACCCAAAAAGAACACGCCACAAGATACCCTTATGAGGCCATCAACCATCTACGGTATCACCAAAGTGTGCGGTGAAATGTTGGGGGATTATTATTTTGAAAAGTATGGAGTGGACACCCGGGGTCTTCGCTATCCGGGGATTATATCAAACGTGACCAAACCAGGTGGCGGGACGACGGATTATGCAGTCGAGATCTTCTATAAGGCTTTGGAAGAGGGACGATACACCTGTTATCTAAAAGAAGACACCTACCTGGACATGATGTACATGCCCGATGCTGTCCGGGCAGCGATTGAAATCATGGAAGCCAATCCGGATAAACTGGTGCATCGCAATGCCTTCAACGTGTCGGCTATGAGTTTTTGTCCCCGTGAATTAAAATCTGAAATTCAAAAACACATCCCTGATTTCCAGATGGAATACAAGCCGGACCCTGCAAAACAGGCCATTGCAGATAGCTGGCCGGATTATATGGATGATAGTGCCGCCCGTCAGGAATGGGGCTGGAAACATGAATACGATCTATCCAAAATGACAGACGATATGCTTAAAATGCTCAAGAAAAGGCTTTATAAGGAGATATCATCATGAAAAAATATGAATATCCTTTACAGCAGGTGATTGACGATCTTGAAAAAAAGGGAACCGTCAAAGGACATGAGATGGTCATTCACCAAATTGAAGAAGGAAAAAACGGGTATGGACCCCGGTATTTTATCCTGGGGGATGAAAATAAACCCTTTATCCGGATGAATTCCAACTCTTATTTGGGATTATCCCGTCATCCAAAAGTAATAGAAGCTGAAGAAAAAGCAGCCAAAGTATTCGGAAGTGGACCAGGTGCTGTCCGGTTTATCAGCGGTACTTACAAACACCACATATCTCTGGAAAACCGGATTGCCCAGTTTCACCGAAAAGAGGCAGCCCTGTTATTCAGTTCCGCCTATGTAACCAGTATGGGCGTTATCTATCCGCTGATTACGCCCGAGACGATCGTCATCAGTGATGAACTGAATCACAATTGTATCATTAACGCAATTCGCCTTTCCCGGCCGGCGGAAAAAGTTATTTATCGTCATAACAATATGGATGATCTCCACAGTAAACTGAAATCCTCTGTTGGAAAAGGGAAACGGGTATTGGTGGTAACGGATGGTGTTTTCAGTATGCGTGGGGATTATGCACCTTTACAAGAATTGGCCTCTCTTTGCCATACTTATAACGAATATTTTGAAGAAGGAGTGATTAGTATCATGGATGATTCCCATGGTGTGGGAGCGTTTGGGGATACGGGCCGGGGCACGGAAGAATACACAAAGACTCAGGTGGATATCCTCATCGGTACATTGGGCAAGGCATTCGGTGTGAACGGAGGCTATGTAGCAGGAGACAAAACCCTGATCCGTTATCTCCGTGAAACAGCACCTATGTATATCTATTCAAATCCTATTACTGTTCCCGAGGCAGCTGCAGCAGAAACAGCCTTGAACATTGTCGATTCACCGGAAGGGAAAAAAATCCTCAAGCATCTGGGTGAACTGACCCGCCGTTTCGAATCCGGACTCACCGGAGCAGGTTATGAAACGATTCCCGGTCCGCACCCCATCGTACCCCTCATGATTCGGGATACGGGAAAAACCGGACGTCTGACACGCTGGCTTCACCATGAGGGAGTGCTTGCGACAGGACTCAATTTTCCGGTAGTTCCCAAAGGGGATGAAGAAATCCGTTTCCAGATATCCGCTGAACATACTGAAAAGGATATCGACACGGTTTTATCAGTCTTGGCTAAATTTAAATCCTGAATGAATATAAGCTGATCGCGCTTATTCAAATCTATCTTTGGGATTGAATTTCACCCCGTGACAGGTTAAATTCGCTTGCTTTAAACGAAACAAAGTCCCTGCGGCACTTAGGAGGTAAGATACAGAATGCAGAAAAAATTCATGTTGAACTATGTTATCATTGGTGTTCTTCTGGTCTGGGCTGTGTGGCAGCTGATCCCAACCTTTCGTTATGAAATGATGTCTGAAGAGCGAAAAGAAGAACTCCGCATGCAAGGCGACCTGGAACCCATTCAGGAGCGGATCATCCGCAGGGGATTGGATCTTCAGGGCGGAATGCACCTGGTTTTGGAAGTCAATGTATCCCAGTTGACACAAAATATTGCCCAAAATAAAAGCCAGTCTTATTATCAATTTATGAATCAGGTGGAAGAGCAATTCACAGCTCAGACGAATCGGGATTATTTTGACATTCTGGAAGAAATGGCCAATGCGCAAAATTTTCGTCTGGCCAGACATTTCCCAGGCAGGGGTGATGAAAATTCCCAAATTGTGGAATCCCTTCGCAAAGAAGCCGCCGATGCTGTGATACGGGCAGAAGAGATTATCCGGAATCGTGTGGACCAATTTGGGGTAAGCGAGCCAACGATCCAACGTCAGGGTGACCGGCGAATTATTGTTGAACTGGCAGGTGTCACCGACCCGGAACGGGCAACCAATCTGATACAGAGTACAGCCCAGCTTGAATTTGTCCTCCTTAAAGATCCTGAAGTGGTACAAGATGCCATCTCCCGGATTGATGCCGTTGTTAAAAAAGTGGATCCTGAAACTTTAAAAGATACAACAACTGTCGAAGACAGGGTCAGCCAGGATAAGGAAGTTTCTGTTGAGGAATTGTTTGGCCTCACAGAGAATCAGGCGGATACGGGAAGGGACTCCACTGCTCTGGTTGATGAAACAATTTTTAAAGAAAGGCCTTTCAGTGCCCTTTTAAGAAACCTCGGCAATGATATTGGTGTTCCCGCAGAAAATTATTATGCCGTCAATCAGGTACTGCAAAATCCCGAAGTTCAAAGGGTCCTCCCGGCTGATATCCGGATTCTGTGGTCCAATGCCCCTGAGACATTCACCACACAGGATGGGAGTCAAAAAGAGTTTTACAGGCTTTATTTTGTAAACCGAGATGCCGGGTTGACCGGTGAAGTGGTTACAGATGCCCAGGCGACACTAGGGGGCATGGATGGTACAAATATGGGTCAGCCCATTGTCAATGTCAGCATGAACAGCGAAGGTGCCAAAACATGGTCCAGGATGACGGGAGCTAACGTAGGTAAAAGGATTGCGATCGTTCTGGATAACAAAGTTCAGATTGCGCCGGTTATCCGAGACCGGATTACCGGTGGAAGAACAGTCATTGAAGGACTGACAAGTATTGAAGAAGCCAAGGATATTGAAATCTGCCTGAAAGCCGGAGCTCTTCCGGCACCTGTGGATATCATTGAAAAAAGGACTATCGGACCTTCTTTGGGTGCGGATTCAATCCGGAAAGGAACGATGAGTGCTTTGATCGGTCTTTTGCTGGTTGTTCTGTTTATTGTGATTTACTACCGGGGATGTGGAGTTGTCGCTTTTATCACACTGGTTCTCAATATCACTTTCGTCCTGTCGATACTTGCCCTTCTTCGCGCAACCCTGACCCTTCCAGGAATTGCCGGATTGGTGTTAACCGTGGGTATGGCTGTCGATGCGAATGTGCTTATTTTTGAAAGAATTCGCGAAGAATTGAGAAAAGGAAAAACGGTAAAAGCTTCTGTGGATAATGGCTATTCACGGGCTATCATTACCATTCTGGATGCAAACCTGACAACCCTGATTGCCGCCCTCGTACTTTGGCAGTTCGGTACCGGTCCCATCCGGGGATTTGCAGTGGTTCTGTTCTGGGGAATTATTTTCAACTTCGTTTCCGGTTACTTTATTTCCAAGACAATCCTCACAACCGTGACCCATGGACGGACACTGAAAAAACTGAGTATATAAAGAAAGGAGTCATACCTTGCTTCAGATATTTGCCAACACACATTACAACATCGTCGGAAAACGCGTCTACGCGTATTGGATTTCCGGTTTGCTCATTCTTGCAGGACTCCTGAGCTTTATACTCCAGGGGTTGAATTACGGGATTGATTTCAAAGGTGGTACGCTGATTCAGGTAAAATTCGAAGAACCGATTACAGCTGGTGAAATCCGGTCCCTTCTGAAAAGTCCTGAACTGGGAACCCCTCAGATACAACGCAGCGGCCCCAATGAATATATGATTCGGGTATTGAGTGTCGGGACGGGCGATGAAATTCAGGAAATAATCCAAAAAGATCTCCAGGAAAAAACCTTCGAGGTCCGCCGAGCGGAAATTGTAGGACCGAAAATTGGTAAAGAATTACAACGAAAAGCCTATGGTGCAATCTTTACCGCATTGTTTTTAATTCTGGTTTATATCAGCATCCGATTTGAACTGAAATTTGCCATTGGTGCAGTCATGGCATTGTTTCATGATGTTTTGATTACGCTGGGATTTTTCTCACTTTTTCAATGGGAAATTTCCATGCCGGTTTTGGCTGCTTTCCTGACCATTGTGGGATATTCATTAAATGATACCATTGTTGTTTTTGACAGAATTCGCGAGAACCGCCTTACCCATAAGAATAAAACCTTTCCCGATGTTATTAACCTGAGTATTAATGAAAGTTTGTCCCGGACGGTGATTACCTCTCTGACTACATTCATTGTGGTGCTGATTCTTGTCCTTTTTGGTGGTGAAGTTTTATTCGGCTTTTCAATCGCCATGCTGATTGGTGTTATTGTAGGTACCTATTCCTCTTCTTTTGTAGCTTCTCCCATTCTGATCATCTGGGATAAAAAAGTGAGACAAAAAGAAATAAAAAAGAAATAAAACCCTATCCAAAAATTCAGGCTCCGGTTTCCGGAGCCTTTTTTTATGAAACAAAAAAACAGAATATTATACTACGTACTCTTCTTCCTGAATGTCCTGATCTGGGGCAGCAGCTGGGCATCCGTCCGCTTTTTGCTGGAAAATTATGCCCAGGCATTTGATGTGGCTAAACCTTTTTATATTGCCGGCCTTCGATACCTGTTAGCCGGAGTTCTGATCTTTCCCTTCGCCCTTCACCAGTTGAAAAAAATTACTTTGTCTAAAAAGGACTATTTATCAATTGTGTATTACGGACTTTTCCTGATTGCTTTATCTAACGCCCTCGTCTTTTGGAGCCAGCAGTTTTTACCCTCCAGTCTGTGTTCCATCATTTTCAGCCTTTATCCGGTGATGGTTCTGATTCTGAGTGTTCTCTTGCTGCAGGAAGAAAAGGCCGGACTTCTGAAAATCGCAGGAACACTCATCTCATTTATGGGTGTTTTTATTCTCTTTTTTGATCCTGTGATCCTTGAAACACGTATTTCATCGATTGCTTTTTTTACCATGGTTTTATCCGTTGTTTTTGCCGCCCTTCCCAGTGTCCTTGTCCGCAAAAACAGCATCCATCTCAATGTGTTTGTCCTAAATTCCCTGGGAATGCTTTTAGGTGGTGTTCTATTATTATTGACCTCCTTTTTTGTTGAATCACCCCTTCATGTTCCATCAAACTTTCGTTTCTGGCTGGTACTGGTGTATTTATCCGTCTTTGCTTCCTGCTACACACTGATTGCCTTTTTCTGGTTGATGAGACATGTCCAGCTGACCAAGCTTTCCCTATCTGCGTACTTGACACCTATTGTATCACTGATTATCGGTGTCTTGTTTTACAGCGAATCTTTAAATGCCCAGTCCTACATCGGTATGATGCTTATTTTCCTGGGAATTTTTATCATCGATTATTTGAAATACAGGAGATTCATCCATGTCGGAAGAAACGCATTGTTTCCTCATTAAAACACTTTTACACAAAACTATTCCCGAACATTACCTGCTCGCCTGTGATGGGAAAGTTTTGTTTATCACGTCCTATGAAAATGCTTTGGAAAATTTTCTCAAGCGACATCATCTTCCGCTTCCCCTCTATCAAACTCATCCCATCCTCGCATGGGCTGAAGAGGAATTACGGGAATATTTTGAAGGACATCGGAAAGATTTTACATTTCCTTTTAAACAGAGTGGAACTCCCTTTCAGGAAATTATTTATCAAACTCTGTACAAGCGGGTTAAATATGGCCATACGGTGAGTTATGGAGATTTGGCATCCATGGCCGGTTATCCCGGCGCAGCCCGTGCTGTTGGCAGTGCCATGAAAAACAACCCCCTTCCCTTCATTATCCCCTGTCACCGTGTGATCAAAGCAGACGGAACTCCCGGACAATACGGCGGAGGAACGGCTATGAAGCGGATGTTAATAAATATGGAAAGAGTGATGAGTGACGAGTGTTGAGCCGTGAGTTGTGAGTTATGAGTTGGCATTTTGCTTCTATTGAAGATTTATCGTTTGAGCTTGATAGGTCGTACCTTTTTGGAATGTTCATGTTCTAAGGTATTATTGAATATAGATTTTATCATTATTTGAAACTCAAATGTGTAAATGAAAGATGAAATTTCCAGTTAATCTGCCAATAGCATGTATTATAAACTGATATTCAATGTTTTAGATAAAAATCTGAATACTCGAACCCAAGAGATGTTTTTTGGAAAAATCATCTTCGTTCTTTCTGGCAACAAAACTCACAACTCCAACTCACGACTCTCCCATCTCATCTCTCAACTCCCCCTTGTTTTTCCCATGACATAAAAATCACAATATTTACCGTCATGATACATAGCCTGGCGAAGGGTTCCTTCTATTTCAAATCCCAATTTTTTGTATATATGAACTGCCGGTATATTTTCTGAATTTACATGAAGTTGTATCCGGTTCAAATTTAGGGTATGAAAAGCATAGTCAACCATGAGCCGCGTAGCTTCTGTCCCGAATCCTTTGGAACGGTCGGCCTTATGATGAATTGCAATATAAAAAACCGCAGCACGGCTGACAAAATCAATGCGAACGAGGCCGGTTTGTCCAATTATTTTCCCGGATTCTTTCTCCATGATCATAAACATGAAAATGTCAGGTGAAGATATCATTTCCCGAACTTTATTTTCAGCACTTTCACGGGTTAAGGGTTTATAGAGAAACAGGGCATACCTCACGTCCGGATCATTCTCCATTTGTCGGATATATTCGGCATCTTCTTCTTCCATAGGTGTCAGTATGACTTTCTCACCTTCCAGAAAAATATCTCTCATGTCTCATCATCCTGTTTTTGTAACAATTATGTTCTTCCAATCTCTTAATCAATAAATGTATGATGAAGAAAGCAGAAAAAACAGATATTCTGCAAAATCAGGAATACCCGAATCGATGACAAAAGACAATGTCCCTTTACTTCTCCTTTTACACATTTCAGAAGGATCGGTATTTAAGCATTTGGCCTTGGAAGATTATCTCTTTTCCCATCAAATCCCGGCATTTCTTCTTTATATCAACGATCCTGTTGTCGTCATCGGAAAACATCAAAACCCGTGGATTGAAACGGATCCTTTGAGTTATCCGTTTGCCAGACGCCTGTCAGGAGGCGGAAGTGTGTATCACGACAGGGGAAATGTGAACTATTCATTTATCATGCCAAGAAAGCTTTATCACCGCGATAAAATATTTTCCATCATCTGTCATGCATTTGAAAAAATGGATATCAACGTAAACATCTCACCAACATGGGCACTTTCAACGGCTGGAAAAAAATTCTCTGGATCTGCTTTTCGTCAAAACAACCGGATGGTGCTTCATCATGGGACCCTGCTTGTCCATTCTGATCTGGTTCAGATGAGAAAGTTCCTCACTTCCCCTTACATAGTGACAGACCCTAAAAGCACACGATCCAATCCTGCCGAGGTGATTAATTTACAGGAATTGAATCCGGCCTTAACAACGCCTCTTTTGATCGATACGCTCATAAACGAATTTAAGCATCACTATCGTTTTGCTGAATCCAATATCATAGGGTCCATTTTCAATTCAGCAGAATTCATAAATCTTATAGAATTTTACCAAAGCACAATCTGGCGCTTTGGAAATGGACTGTCACTTAATACAGATACTGTTACTAACCCTTATGACAGGGAGGATATTCATGAAAAAACAGGACTTTCTCAATAAGCTGGATGATATAATTTCCAAAGTCAAAACGGGAGTGCTGACAACCGTAGACGAGAACAACAGACCTCATACGCGTTGGATGAGTCCCATCGTTTTACGAAAAAGGCCGGGATTTATTTTCACGGTTACATCCAAAACATTCAC
>JASGMP010000027.1 GCA_030156395.1 Fidelibacterota bacterium | reverse complement strand
CACCGCCCCTCATATCCAAAAAAATGGTTCTGAGCGGAAAATTTCCCGGTATATATCCCCTTATCCTTCAAAGCTTTTAATTTTTCACCCACCATTTCAATCAACAATTTTTCCGTTTCAATCCGGGAGACCTGCACATTGCCGTGGGGATCACGATCCATAATCAGCTGATCGGCAATATCCTCCGGCAGTGAAGCATATAAAGCACCGGCTTTATCGGATAGCATAGAATTTACCCGAGAGCGCTTTTCATCGGGATTTTCTTTACTGTTCAATTCCAATGCCCGATGGGCCATGACATCATTCAGTTCACCGATCAGGGCTTTCATTTCCGGAATGAATTCAACCAATCCTTCAGGTATCAAAACAATACCGAAATGTTTCCCCTTTTCAGCCCGTTTGACAATGGTACCGGCAATCTCATCAACAATATCTCCTAACGTCATGTCTTTTGCTTCCACCTCTTCCGAGATCAGGGTGATATTGGGCTGGGTTTTGAGTCCGCACTCCAACGCAATATGGGAAGCCGAACGTCCCATGAGCTTGATAAAATGCCAGTACTTTTTCGCAGAGAGTGCATCCCGTGCAATATTTCCAATAAGTTCACTGTAAACTTTTGTGGCGGTATCAAAACCAAAAGAGATTTCAATCATCTCGTTTTTCAAATCACCGTCAATGGTTTTGGGGCATCCTATAATCTGCACTCCGGCATCGATTTTTTGGTAATATTCAGCCAGGATTCCTGCATTGGTGTTGGAGTCATCCCCCCCGATAATGACCAAGGCTTTAATTCCCAGCGCTTTCAGGTTTTCCAGTCCCTTATCAAATTGCTCTTCTTTTTCCAGCTTTGTTCGCCCCGAACCGAGGATATCAAATCCACCGGTATTCCGGTAAGCATTGATCATATCAGCGGTAAGTTCCCGGTATTTATTTTCGACAAGTCCAGCCGGTCCACCCAGAAAGCCGTATAAACAATTTTTGGGATTCAGTGCCTTTAATCCGTCAAATAAACCTGATATCACATTATGACCCCCGGGTGCCTGTCCGCCGGACAGGATAACACCCACATTTACGGGTTCCGAAACTTTTTTTTCTGACGGTTCAAACGTGATCAAAGGCATGCCATAAGTCTTGGGGAATAATTCGCGAACTGTCTTCTGATTTGCAACAGATTCGGTTTTCTCTCCTTCAACCGCCTGGACACTCCCTTCACGGGTAAAAATCTCCGGCAGTTTGGGCTTGTACTTCATTCTCTCTTGTTGTAACAGTGAAATTTTTTCCATTCTGTCCCTCTGATGGTTTGATATTTTCAGCATTTAATATACTCATTTTCACAACTTTTATGCGAGTATTTCCTGAAATCCGCACCTTTTGTGTGGTATTGTGTCATGTTTCATCTTGCACTTTTCGTACGGACAAGCGGAGTTTATGTTTCATCTCTTTTTTTTTACTCCCCTTGATTTTTTCATTGAATATCCCTTTACTTTGCCGCATTTTATGTAAAATGCAACATTGTTATAATAAAAAATATTTTTTCCTTTTATTTTTCATATCGGGTTTATTGTTTTCACCAAAAAATTCATTGGCAGAATCTCCTATTTATGGTATTGATGTATTAAAAGGTCTGGAATATGAACCCCTTGAATGGCGGCGGACAGCCGTCTTCTGCAATCAAAGCAGTCTGGACAAAGAGGGCAGGCATTTGCTGGATGTACTAAACCCTTCGGATCAAATTGTTATTCCTCTTATTTATATTTTTAATGCACCCCAATGGAAGGGATTAAGCATCCCAGAGGAAACTATCTGGATGGACAGTACGGTTATCCGCTATCAGCAATACCCCTATCTTCGCTTTCATATCCGGGATATCCTCTCCGTTGACGCCATTTTGTTCGATATGCAACTCAGCGGCATTGTCGATGATCCGGCCTTGACCATCTTACAAATAGCCGCTTCTCTGGCACAAAAACATGATTTGGAGCTTATTGTGTGTGACCGACCTCCCCTTACACGGGTTGACACTTGCCAGGGACCGTGGCATAAGGGCTTTGAACTTCCATACCAGTATGGGCTCACAAGCGGTGAACTGGCACACTATTTCGGCACTTATTTCTTTCCGGGGCTCCACTTGAGTATCATTCCCATGGATATTCGAAATCGACAGGACATTCCATACCTTACAAGCCCGTACCCGGTGAAAGTCGATACATTGCTTCTTCACCGTGAGCAGGGAAAATATATCATTGGATTGAGCTTGTTGCAGGCGACCAATTTGCATATCGAAACAACTCCGGAAAACCTGTGGTTCGGATCACCTTCGGCAGATCCCTTTTTTCTCAAGGCTAAATTAGCCGATATTCACCCCGCATTCGGAAACATCAGCATCCGGACCATCAAAAACGATACAACCGCTTTTCAAATTTTGAGTCTTGACAAGGTAAAACTTCCGGAATTCTACAAAATAACTGCCTGCCTTCGTCTGATGTTCATCCTGTATCCGGATCAGGTGCTTTTGGATACACAGGCACTGGCTCGAAAAACAGGGAGTCATGAATATGGTAACTTGCTGATCAGTCATGCACCTTTGGATCACTTTCAGGTGTACTGGGAACCGGAATACAGAACGTTTTACGAGCGAATGAAACGTACAAGTCTGTATAAGTCAGAGACACAGAAAGAATAATACTTGATGTGTGATATGAATTCCGCGAAATTATACACACATAAATCTTAAAAATAGGAGGAGTAAATCATGGTACAGTCCAATGCTGTAAAAAAGATTTTCATTCTGATTCTGACACTGGCTTTCGTAGCCGGATGCGGTAGTTCCGTAAGTGTTCAGAGAACGGCGGCTGATACCCAGACGGATTTGAGTGGATATTGGAATGACACAGATTCCCGGCTTGTAGCGGAGGAGATGGTCAGGGATATGACCAGTCGCCCCTGGTTGTCAAATTTCATTTCAGAAAACGGTGTAGCTCCCAAGGTGATTGTTGGACGTATCCGTCTCAGGGATGCCAGTGAGCATATCCGGACCAACGCCTTTGTTAAAGATATTGAACGGGAACTGATCAACAGCGGGAAAGTCCAGTTTGTAGCCAGCTCGGAAGAACGGGAAGAAATCCGGGATGAACGTATGGACCAGCAACAGTATGCTTCGGAAGAAACAGCCAAACGTGTCGCTCAGGAACATGCAGCCGACTATATGCTCCAGGGTTATATCACGATGTTTGTGGATCAGGCCGGTGGCGAACAGGCAAAATACTATCAGGTTGATCTGGAACTTATCGATGTGGAGACCAACCAGAAAGTCTGGATAGGCACCAAAAAAATCAAAAAAATTATTGAACAAAAAAAAGTAGGATGGTAACATGAAGGCAACACACCGGTTTGTTGTCTTATTCACCGTTTTAATCATCTTCCTGCTTTCCTGTACGTCAATCATGACAAATACGGCCATTTATGAAGGTATAGATGAGGCAATTGCCAACAATCAGTTTTCCGTTCCTATAGCCCAGCTTGAAAAGGTCAAAGACAAGGCTTTTTCCGAAAAGGACAGGGTTTTGTATTATTTAAACATGGGGATGCTCCATCATTACGCAGGGAATTATTCAGAAAGTAATGCCATGCTGACCCAGGCTGAACGGGGTATTGAGGAACTGTTTACCGCCAGCGTTTCCAAGATTGCCACATCATTTCTATTGAATGATAACGCCCTGGATTATGCGGGTGAGGACTATGAAGACATTTATCTTAACGTATTTAAGGCCTTGAATTATGCCCATTTGGGAGAAACAGACGCCTCCTTTGTAGAATTGAACCGGCTTCATCACAAACTTCAGCAGCTGGAAGCAAAATATGTGGATATGAGTGCCAAATATCAGCAAGCCATGATGATGCAAATTAAAAAAGAAGAGGGGGAAGAACTGGAAGGAAAAGTCCCGGAATTCAAACCCGGGACACTGAAATACCACAACTCAGCTTTGGGGAACGCTTTGGGTGTCATTCTTTACCGGTACGAAAACGATTATGACGACGCCCGCATCGACAAACAGAATATGCTCCAGGCCTTTTCAAGTCAGCCTCATATATACCCCTTTGATCCTCCAGATATTTCCATCCAACCTGAAAGCCGGGATAATATTCCCGTAACCCTCCTCTCCTTTCATGGACTGGGCCCCATCAAAGATGCGGCAAATTTCCGGATCACCACCTTTGATGATTACGTGGTGATCTCTTCCGATTCGCCGGTCCCCTTTTCCGAATCAATTCCATGGCCATCCAAACATGGATACCATTTTAAATTTTCACTCCCTTACCTGAAAGAACGTAGCTCGTTTATTCATCGTGTAAAAGTCCGGATTGACAATCATCAGACCATTACCCTCACACCTCTTGAAGACATGAATAAAGTCGCTGTAACCACCTTCGAGTTAAAAGCCCCTTTGATCTACCTCAAATCAGTAGCCCGGTCTTTGATTAAAGGGTTTGCCGCAGAAGAAGGTAAGAAAAAAATGAATGAGGAAATTGAAAATCCGTATCTAAGCCTTTTAGCCGGTTTTGCCACGGATGTGACGGTAGATGTCAGTGAAAATGCTGATCTGCGGATATCTCGTTTCTTTCCGGGATTTACAACAATAGCGGATTTTGAACTGTCTCCAGGAGAGCACCGGTTGGAAGTCCTTTATCTGGACCAGTACGGAAATATCATCCGGACCAATGATCTGGGAATTATCCAGGTAAATCCCCGCAAACTAAATCTTTATGAATCCTTCTGTTTACAATAAGGAGTCTGACATGAAAAAAATGTATTTCTTAATGTTGATCATTCTAACAGCTTTGATATTAATATCCTGTGCCGAAAGCAAAGGGACCCGTGTTTCAAAAGGCAAACCCATCTGGGTGGATAATCCGGCTGCTGCATATCCTGAGAAAGATTATCTCGTGGCCCGGGGTGCCGGTGACACCCGTCAGGCAGCCGAAGATAACGCGTCTGGAAATCTTGCCAGGATTTTCAAATCTGAAGTATCCGTAGATCAAACCACCCGGGAACGTTACTCTGCTTTCACGAAACTGGACGGCAGTATGGACGAAACCCTGCAAACCGATATGGACCAAATTGTAAAGGTCCTGGCCGGAGAAACGCTCTTTAACGTTAAATTCAGCGAGACCTATACTGACGAAATGGGTAGAGTGCATGTTCTGGCATATCTGGATCGAAAGGAAACAGCCGATATTTACAGGGACAAAATTAGCGCCAATTATGAAAAAATTGAGTTCTTGTTAAAAGACGCAGAATCTGCTTCCGATCCGGTAGACCGATATGCATTACTGAATGCAGCCCATGCCATAAGCACTATCAATGAATCCATGCTGGAACAGTTAAATTTTATACATCCTCCCTCCCATTCCATGCTGACGGCCGAATATGAGGCCCTCAACCATCACAGCATCAGTAAAAAACGAGCAGAAGCAGCCAAAGCATTAACTTTTTCCGTCAACATCAGCGGTGACGACGGTCGGGTTGCATCCATGACATCCGAAACCATCAGCCAGATGGGATTTCCCCTGGTAAACCAGAATGCTGCAGTCCGGATTACCGGCACCATCAGTTATGAGGATGTGGACCTGCAACGGGACAACATGGAATTTATCGGATGGAACCTGAACCTGAAAGTCACAGGACCTGATGGAGCTGTTTTTGTTGAACTGGATGCCAAAGGACGGGAAGGCGGTATGAGTCAGGAAGCTGCCAGGCGGATTGCCCTACGGGAAATCGGAAAAAATGTCGGGGAAAAACTGGAAAAGCAACTTACGGAATATTTTGATAGCCGACTGAAATAAGATAAAATAATAGCCATAAAAAAGGGGATCTTTAAAGGTCCCCTTTTTGCATCTTAGGAATAAATTTTATATCCCACAGCTCCCCAATCCCCGTTTGAAAAGATATTTCTGATGATACTCTTCAGCCGGAAAAAAAGAAATTGCCGGCTCGACCACTGTTACGATCTTTTTGCTGTATTTACCACTGCTTTCAAGAGATTTTATGATTGATTCAGCCTGGACTTTCTGTTCCTCCGTATGATAAAAGATAACGGAGCGGTATTGGGTCCCTACATCAGGCCCCTGCCGGTTCAACTCTGTAGGATTGTGAATCTTGAAAAAAATCTCCAAAAGAACCTGATAAGAAATCCTTTCAGGATCAAAAGTCAGATGAACAACCTCGGCATGACCGGTTTTATCGGTGCAGACTTCCTTGTAGCTTGGATTCTCGGTTTTACCCCCCATAAAACCAACCTGTGTGTCCAAAACACCGGGGATTGTTCTAAAGGATTCTTCCACTCCCCAAAAACATCCGCCACCAAATGTTGCTTTTTCTTTCATGCTTTCTCCGTGGATGATTGTGATCATGCCGATCAGTATCAGAAATCGTTTCATTGTTACTTTTTTACGCAGGATTTTGCACAGTCGTTCCATTTTAATATGTATATTATCCTACTTGAATTTTTCTCATAAAATACAGAGAACGGAGAAAAATCCCTTATGAAAAAGTGGATTCCTATTGCAATATTCTTTTTTTTACTGCTCCAAACAAAACTCTTTGCCGGAAATCCCAAAGAGCCTTCAGCAAGTGATCCCAACATAATTCAATCCTGGATCGATTCCGCTGACTATTATCAAGGTGTGGAACCACAAAAAGCTTTGTCTTTTTACCGTAAAATCATCCGGTATGACAGAGATAATGGTACACAGCGGTTCAATGCAGAATACCAGCTCGCAGGAGATTTTTTCTACACCTACAATAATGTGGACAGCACACTAAAATATGCAGATATGGCCATGAAAACAGCCCGGGCCGTGAATGACTCAGTTAAAATGGCCGGGGTTTACAATTTGTTGGGGACGGTCAAACTGCAATCGGGGAATCTTGAAGAATCCCTGAAACTTTTGAAACAAGCTGAAGGCATTTTTTTGAAAGAGAATGATCTGGAAGCCCTGGCGGTGGTATACATGAATTTGGGGAATGTGTATTCCACCCAAAACAAATTTTCGGATGCCGTGGATTATTATAATCAATCCAGAAAACTCTATGTGGAACTTGGGGATAAAAACGGAGAAGTCGCCTGTTTGAGCAATCTGGTCATCATTTATATTCAATTCGGCCAGTATAAAATCGCACATAAATATCAGCAGGAAGTCTACAATTTCTATAAGAATTCCGACTTTATCCCAGAAATACTGACAGCATACACCAATCTGGGTGTAGTCCACTTTTATCTGGAAAATTACGATTCTGCTCTTGTTTATTTTAATGAAGTTCTCAACATGAGCAAGGAGACCGGGAACAGGCACTTGTACTCCAATGTGTTAAACAACATCGCCGAGACGTATCTAAAACTGGGGAATTTGAAAGAAGCCCGGGAAAAGGCACAAAAATCCTATACTCTGTGTATTGAAGAAAAAGATATTTATGGTCAGGCCTCAGCTTTGAAGAATCTGGGGATGATTGCTCAAAAAGTGGGTGATACAGAGAAAGCTCTGGATTATCTGAAGCAAAGCCTACCTCTTGCCAAAGAGGCCCGTGCTGTGATGGAACTGCGAGATATATATTCTGCTTTGTCCGGTATTTACAAGCAAAACGGAGATTATCAGACAGCTCTTGACATGTATGAAGCGTATGTTGATCTGAATGAGTCCCTTCACGAAGATGAAGTGTTATTTCGGATGGAAGAATTACAGCGTGAATTTGAACGCCAAAAAAGTCGTATGGAGCTTTTGGAAAAAACTTCCGACATCCGGCGGGCCAAACAAATCCGGAATATGTTGATTATCATCGTTGTCTTCATGATAATCATCACCGTTATCCTGGCTATTATTAACCGGATGCGGAGAAACTATTTGAAAACACTGAAACAAAAAAATCAGGTCATAGAAAAAGAACATGCCTTGGTGGTACGGCATCAGGATCATTTATCCATGATAAACAAAATATTGCGCCATGATCTGGCCAACAACAACACTGCGGTGATGAGTGCCGTAAAATTGTATAAAAGACAAAAAGATGAGGAATTTCTTGATGCCATTATCCAAAAGGCCAAATCGAGTCTTGAACTCATTGAACGGATGAAACAGCTTGAGAAAATTACCGCATCCTCCGGAATTCTGAAACCGGTGAATATTCCGGAAATCGTGAAAAGGGTCCGTTTAAAATACCCGGCGATTGAATGGCATATACAAGGCCAGGGGACAGCTTATGCCAACGAAGCTTTACTATCCGTGATCGATAATCTTATCGAAAATTCTGCTACCCACGGTGAAGCAACCCGCATCGATATTTCCATTCAAGCAATCCGCATTCATGATCAGCCCTTTGTAGAAATCCGGGTTGCCGACAATGGCAGTGGCATTTCAGATACCATTAAAAACCGGATTTTCGATGAGGAATTTTCCTTTGGCCCCAGGGCACGGACCGGTTTAGGACTCTATATTGTAAAAAAGAACATCGAGCTGTATCAGGGCCAGATTGAAGTGGAAGACAATTCACCTTCAGGAACAGTCATGATACTAAAAATTCCCGAATGTCCTCCGGATAGATCAGTGAATCCATAAAAAAGGAGAGGCATAGAAACCCCTCCTGAAAAATACTGCATTAGGAATTTAACCTATATCCAGGATTTGTACTGGGTGTGTAGTTTGGACACTTTTTGGATATAATTCCGTGCTTCTTCAGTAGACATTTTGTTTTTAAGTTGATTATAGGCCCGGTCCGGTGAATAGGTATTGATGGTGGGAATCGCCTTGGGAAGATTGGTATTCCCGATAAAAGCCCTGCTGACATTTCCGGCGCCCGCATTGTAAGCTGTTATCGTGCAATAAGTTTTTACCTGGGGATCTGTAATTTTTTTAAAATAGCGGTTCTGAAGGAGATAAATATAAGCAACGCCAAACTGAATGTTTTTATCAGGATCGTACAGGTCTCCGGCAGAAACATCTTCATCTTTATTAAAAAGAAAGCGGTTGGCGTCTTTTGCTCCACTCCAGGGAACCAGCTGCATAAGTCCGTAAGCAGGAATATGGGATCGTGCTTTGGGATTAAAATGGGATTCAGTATGTATCACAGCCAGAATCAATGCCGGGTCAATATTATATTTGGTTGCATATTTTTTAACAGAAGGAATATAATCCTTCGCCCGGGTTTGTATATGATCCGGTGCAAGAGCCAGGGAGATTTGAACTTTCACCTTATCCGGGTTACCTTTGACTGGCTGAGGTTTTACTACCTCTTTTTTTACAACTTCCTGGGCAAAGGTTTCGGCATTCTGAGATGTGACTTTTTTTCCATCCGGCGTTTTCAACTGGTCATGAAGAACCGGTTTAGAGGTGACTGGTTTTTTCTCTGCAGTCTGCCCCGGAAAATCCTGGGCATTGGCCCGGGTTGTGGCTACATGTTCTACTGCTTTGGCGAGTTTTTCTTTAACGACTGTTTCATTTTTCGCTTCGTTTTTATCTACAAGGACCTCAATAGTCACTTCACCCTTTTCAAAATCAACTTTGGAACGGTTTTGTAAATCTTCCGAGTATTCCACCCAATCATTGGGCGTGGATGAAATAAAATCTCCCCACTCTTTTTCAACTTTTTTCTTGAAAGCCTCAAAAGCTTCCCTGTCCTTTTTCTGAAAATCTGAGAAAGCCTCTTCGTCCTGTTGTTGAAAGCGAAGAAAAGCCTCCATATCATCTTCCATCCCTTGCTGAGAATCCTGGGCTATCAGAAAAGTCGCCAGACAAAACGTTAAAATGAGTGATGCACATTTCATGTAAAATCCCTTCTGTTTACAGCGATGATGTATTATCCCACAAAAAAGGGAGCCAAGGCTCCCCTATTCCATTTTATCCAATTCACTTTTATCTTCAACTGTTACCATCCTGGTTTTAAACTTGACACCGGCATGGGTTCCCTTTACAGGTTTATACACTTTTACAAGAATGGCATTGCTTTTATCTTTTGTCCGGTGAGCAATTTTTGCACCGAATCCTTTTGCACCTTTCGCCATGATAACCTCCCTGTTATTTTTCAATATGAAATAAAATACAATAATCAGGGTTCCTAAATCAAGTTTTTTAAGTGAATTGAGTCCCTTGTCACATGGGATGGACTCAAATCAGAGGAGTAATCCATATAGGACTGCTCCAGGCCATCTCTCCGGAAACTGTGGTAACTCTTAGATAATACCAGCTCTCCTGCCCGGGTAAGGGATCCGGATCTGTCCAGGTAAAGTTTGACCGTAAACCATCTCCTCCATATTCGTAAAGGTCCGAATTGTTTTTCACAAGGGCAATACGCAGGATAGGATCAGGTGATATACATTCCACAGAAAATTCCGGAACACGATGAGATGTCATCACATCACCCTGCATGTTGTTTTCACATTCAAATCGTAAAAACAGTTTGATACCGGATGTAGCATAGGTATGCCGGTGCTTCATTGCCTGAAAAAGGCTTTCACGGTTTAGATGCTCTGCAATCACTGCTGCCAGTCCGCTTCGGATACAATTCCGTTTGTACCCAGCCCGGTGATGCCAGATGAGTCCATGAGAGTCCGTACTGCCAATCACCCCGAATTTGTGTCCACCCGCCAGACCATCTTGCATAAAACAGCCCTTTTTTCCACCCCGATGCTGAATGGGGCGGTTTCCCATAAATTCATAGGCACCATGATTTGAGATAATCTCACAGAGGGGCTGACTGACATCATCTGCATTCTCCCAATCTGTGCCGGTCCATCCAATATGATGGGGAACGGCAATACCGTCAAAAGTTCGGATTTTTTTCAAAAGATCCTTCGATGTCTTCCAGGGCTCCTGAGTATGATCCATAAGAGGCATTGCAGGATCAACAGCATAGATATTCCGGTGTCCATATCCCTTGTTGGGGTATCGGCCTGTCGTCCATTCAATCCCGTAAAAAGTCGAAAAGGCATCATTGACATTGTAATAATCCGCCACATCCTTCATCATTTGCCAGTCTCCGGGTTGCATGGGACGTCCCACAAAATGATCATGGTCTGTCAGACAGAAAAAATCGTCACCTAAAAGATTCCGGGCTCGGGTGTAGTATTCGTCAGGATCTCCAATGCCATCAGAATAGGCAGTATGGTGGTGTAAATCACCGAAGAAAACCGTCTTTTCCATGATTTTGGGATAAACATCCCGGTAATTCTTATAGGAGGAATTTTTCAGGTCAGGAATCTCACCGGAAACAGAGAATGATTTGAATTTGCCCAACCGGCCTTCCGGCTTGTGGATTTCAATTTTCTGCAGGATGACTTCTCGTAGATCCCGGCGGACCGTATACACCGTATGTCCGCTGACGGCAAGTTCTACCCTCAATCCACGTCCACCCCATCCATCCTGTTTCAGACGGTAAGGTTTTTCAAATCCCTTTTTACTCTGGACCTGTACAAAAAAATTTTGGGATGGCCGCCCGGTAAGAAAAAGCTGCCCGGAATCCAGTGCAGCCAGTCTGGGATACTCAAAACTTTGGTCCGTGAGATCCTTGGTAAGGTCCATGCCCGGGAGGGAATCCAAATGGCGGACTTTCCGGCCGTTGTAGAGGGATAAATAGACCCATCGGGGCATATCCCAGCCCTGTTTTCCTTTTCGCGGGCTGGTATAAGCCACCACAAGATTCCCGTTTTGTAATAAGGCCAAAGACGGATGATAATTTCCTGCCGGATGGTCGCTTATGCGGATTGATTCATCGATACGTCCATTTTTCTGAATCCGTGTCAGATAAATCTGGGACTGGAATTCTTTTGTTTCGTGCTCTGCGGCAATATAAAAAGCATCGTCACCATAGATGACATCAGGATGGCGGACAGGACATTCAGAAATAAGTGTATGAATAGGACCGGGTTTTCCATCCATTAAAAGAGTATACCGGCATTGATATGGTTTTTGAGACCCGTCCTGCCAGACGATCATTAAATCACCCTCCGGGGATGAAGCGGTCCGGATCCATCCGCTGTTACCTGAAGCGGGTGCCAAAATCTCCGGGGATGTATCGGATATCAGATTCACATCCTGAAAAACAATGTCACCGTTTACACCGGATTTTTGAAGCCAAAACAGGTATATATGTTGTGTATCGTTTCCAAATGCAGCCCTACTGTTGATGGGAAAATCTGATATAGCAACCTTGCTGTCTACCTGTTGCAGATCTTCA
This sequence comes from Fidelibacterota bacterium, assembly GCA_030156395.1. Taxonomy (GTDB): domain Bacteria; phylum Fidelibacterota; class Fidelibacteria; order Fidelibacterales; family Fidelibacteraceae; genus Fidelibacter. The sequence continues at coordinate 8,613 of JASGMP010000027.1, read as the reverse complement.
TTAAAAACAAAAATCTGAATAGATTCTTTATCCCCCTGTTGTTGTGTTAAAGCCACATAAAGGCGCTGATCAAACAGACAGATGACCGGATAATTGCATTGAACCCCTTCCCCGACAGTGATACCGGGTGATATGGTCCAGTAAGGTGCCTTTGATGCTTCATCAACCCGTGCGTGTTCTTCCCAGAAACCATTAGCCAAAAGTCGCCAGGGGCAAAAAGATCAGACTCCCTCCTGCCAGACCTGTGTGTTTTAAAAAATCCCTTCGGGTGATGGATTTTGCCATGATATTCCCTGCTTTCTTAAAATGTTACCCAAATTTATAAAGGCAGGCCTTAAAATCAAAACAGGCGCTGATTTATATTCTTTCTCTTAAAAACAAGCTGACGGGAAAGGCAGAAGTCAATATATTCCCAACAGTAAACCAAGGAGTTGATGTGAAAATACCAGTCGGCATATTAGGCGCAACGGGGAGTGTGGGACAGCAATTCATACATTTGCTCAGAAATCATCCTTTTTTCGAGATTACTGCATTGGCGGCATCAGAACGATCTGCCGGTAAGCCATACCGTGAGGCCGTAACATGGTTCTTGCCCACACCCATGCCCGATTTTGTGGAAACCATGGCGGTTCAGACCTGTGAACCCAATTTGCCCTGCCGGATTGTTTTTTCCGGATTGGATGCATCGGTGGCAGGACCCATCGAGACTGCTTTTGCCCGGGAAGGATATACGGTCATTTCCAATGCCCGGAACCACCGTTTTGATGAGGATGTCCCCCTGGTGATTCCCGAGGTAAATAGTGACCATCTTGCCCTGATAAAACATCAGCCGTATGGCAAAGGGTGTATCATCACCAATCCCAATTGTTCCACCATCGGACTCACCCTGGCCATCAAGCCTCTGGTAGATGCCTTCGGCGTGGAAGCCTTGCATGTAGTGACCTTCCAGGCTTTGTCCGGTGCCGGCTATCCGGGAGTTTCATCCCTGGATATACTCGATAATGTCATTCCCTATATTTCCGGTGAAGAGGATAAAATGCGCCGGGAACCCCTGAAAATTTTAGGGACCCTGAACGAGAGCCGGATCATACCGGCAGATATTAAAATCAGTGCCCAATGCAACAGAGTACCGGTCATTGACGGGCATTTGGAATGTGTTTCGGTAAAACTTAAAAAGAAAACCTCTGAAAATGAGATCATCGAGGTCTGGAAAAACTACCGTTCTGAAGCTCAGAAAAAAAACTTACCCATGGCACCCCTGCAACCCATACATTATTTTCATGAACCTGCCTATCCCCAGCCTAAGCTTCATCGTCATCTGGATAAAGGCATGGCCGTGTCCATCGGTCGCCTACAGGCCTGTCCCGTTCTGGACTATTCCTTCACCCTCCTGTCTCACAATACCATTCGAGGTGCGGCTGGGACTGCCATACTTATTGGGGAAATGATGAATTCTGAATTCTGAATTCTGAGTGCTGAGTGTTGAGTGCTGAGTTCAGCACACGATACGGCTGGCTTTGCCAGTCAACAGTCGGCAGTCAAAAGTCAGAGCGCATATTTTTTGAACGTTGTGAAACAACGGTTGAATTTTTGAACATCGAACAATGTGAGATGATTGAATGTTAAAGAGTAAATTCCTATTCAATTCTGATTAGTAAAATGGAATCAGAACTTTTAATGAAATTAAACTTATTATCAATATCTATATAATTTAATATCAAGGTATCATCTACACATTTCCAGGAGTATATGTTAAATTCATTTGTTTCTTTACCTGAATACAGCATTATATAATCATACCCTGGGGGTCCCTGAAAATCACAAGCAACTTTATATTTATTATATTGTTTAAACCCCTCAAGCCTTCCATCCTGATAGAATTTTATATAATCATTGCCATCCTGGAGCCGATATTTTCCCTCAAACCATAACTTGTTGATCAATTCGTCGGGAATTTGCATTGAAGAACTTTTCTGATAATAATTCGTAAAGTATGTTGTATCAGTATTATTGATAAGCAACAATTGCACATCATCTTTTGTACCTTTGACTGTAATTTGCATATTCCTGTTCGAGTCCGGCAATTCGATTCGTGTGTTACTGAGTACCCGGTATTTAAAACGGGGTGCTTCATGAAAATTATATACAATAATCAGGTCATTATCACCATCAATAAAGGAAAGTGCAGTAATGGTTGCCTTTTTAGACGTGGCTTCATAGGGTGTTTGTCCCGCTAGGAGTTTTTTGTAATAGTCACTGTTGATCCACTGACCAGAAAAATAATTTTGAGAATAGGAATGCTTTTGAAACAATAATAATGAATTTAAAATAACACAAAGGAAAATGATTAATTTCTTCATTTGTTGCCCTTCATGGTTTATAGATTCTAAAAAAGCGAGGCGATCCAAAATGTTGTACCCAGTAATCATATCCGGTAATTCTGACTCCTTGAGATGAAGTAGCACTATATAAATGCTGATCAGGATAATCCGGGTGATTTATATAAATTCCCATATGATGATTCTCCCATATTACGATATCGCCTTCCTGGGGAGATAATACTTCATAAAAATCCGGATGTCCCATTGAAAAAAATGCAGATGTTGATAAATAGTCATAATAACATCCACATTCAAAATAAATCATATAGGTTAAGAATGAGCAATCGATCCCATTTGTAGTATAACCACCACTCAAATAAGGTACACCAGTCCATTTATCATACGATTCAGACCAAAAGGTTGAAGTATCAAACTGACTATTAAGAAAATCATAATACTCATGTCCATCAAAAGATATCGCCCCTACCGGACATACTAACGCACATTGACCGCACCCGTTACATTTATCGTTGTCAAGAAAATACTGGTCACCTTCATAAATTGCTTCTAATTCACATTCACTCAAACAGGCACCACATAACACACATATATCTGTATTAATTATTGCCATTTTCTTGATCCTTCTATCATAATGTATTCATAATATGCATGATATAATTAATTTTATTATTTATATCTAACAATTCAACATGTTGGGGTAATGAATGAGAAAGATTACTATTTAGTAATCCCTGTAAATGGTTATTTATGCTTTGTGGGTAACAAATTGGAGGCAACATATTTAATATTTCAATCTTTTCTTTTATAAATAATTTAATTTTAAATGTAAGTTTTTTTTCTTCAACTTTGTATGGTTTCCAATCGTATCCTTGTAAAATCCCTTGCACTTCAAATAGTATATTTGCTATACAATGATCATATAAAGGAACAATATCTATAAATTCATATTTTGTTACTACCAGAATCCAGTCATAGCCACATTCATTATTATTGAAAATATTATTGCTGTATTTCGCAAATCTTTTATGTGGTTTAATTCTTTCCCCGGATAGATTATAGATAAAAAAATCATCGATGAATTTCATTGTATAATCAACTTGCTCATCTGTAAGCCTTTTCTTGGAATTACAAGGACCAGTTAATGATCTTTCATCACTACAAGAAACAAAAGGGAAAACCAATGATCCAATTAAGCCCTTTGATAACAATAATAATAAATCTCGTCGATTGATAGTCATAAGAACCCTTTTTAATAATAATGTCTAACTTCAAGTAAAATTCATGAAAAACATTGTTAAAAAACAGAGATCAGATCATAATTTTTATCCCACCCGTAATTACTTAATATATTTTGATATTGACACAAATAATTACACATTAAAATAACAATTTTTGATTTTTGGCTCATATTATTAACGCTCGTTATAAACTTACTGCATGTTATAAAAAAAAAACGAATGTCAAGATTTAAAAAGGTTGAGACGTTGAGGATCGCTGTTCACAGTCGGCAGTGGACAGTCGGCAGTCAACAGTCGAAAGTCCCCGAACGTCGTTCCGACTTATCGGGGAAAGTCAGGGCGCCGTTTTTTTTGAACGTTGTGAAACAACGGTTGAATTTTTGAACATCGAACAATGTGAGATGCTTGAATGCTAATGGCGGACGGAGGACGTATCGAGGTGCCCTCCCTCTCCCAGTCTCCCCATCACTCCGTCATCCCCTCACCTGCCCCTCTCCCATTACGATAAATTTTTTCGTTGTGAGGGATTCCACCCCCATGGGACCGTAGGCGTGGAGTTTGGTAGTGGATATGCCGATTTCGGCGCCAAGGCCCAATTGTCCGCCGTCGGAAAAACGGGAGGATGCATTGACCATCACGACAGAGGAATCAATCCCGCGGATAAACTGTTGGGCGACCGATATATCCTGAGTTGCGATGACTTCTGTGTGATTGGATCCGTATTTTTCGATATGATGAATCGCTTCATCTACCGATGAGACGCATTTTACAGCGATTTTTAAATCCAGGTATTCCGCAAAATAATCCTCTTCCGTGGCAAATTTCGCCCGGGAAAAATACTTTTGTGTCACCGGACATCCTTTAAATACCACATTTTTCAGGCGAGGTTCTTTTTCAATGCGGTTAAGAAATGCTTTGGCAATTTTTTCATGAATCAACAGAGTTTCCAGGGCATTGCAGACTCCGGGACGGGATGTTTTCCCGTTTACCAGGAGTTCCATGGCCATATTCAGATCAGCTGCCTGATCCACATACAGATGGCAGACTCCCTTATAATGCTTGATGACAGGTATCCGGCTGTTTTCATCCACAAAACGAATGAGTCCCTCACCTCCCCGGGGAATGACCAAATCAATGGTTTCATTCAACTTCAGTAGAGTGTGAATATTATCGCGGTCTGTAGAAGGGACAAATGCAATGATTTCTTTCGGGAGACCGGATTCCTGCAGGGCCTGGTGCAAGACACCTGCAATCGCCGTATTGGAATGAAAGGCTTCCGATCCTCCCCGGAGAATCACCGCATTTCCCGCTTTCAGGCAGAGCCCGGCAGCATCCGATGTCACATTGGGGCGTGCTTCGTAAATCATGAGAATCACTCCCAGAGGAATGGCCATCCGTCCCACCTGAATACCGTTGGGGCGAATTTTAAACTGATCTATTTCACCGACCGGATCAGGCAAGTGGGCAATTTCAAGCAATGCGTCTGCCATTCCTTGAATTCGTCCATCATCCAGAATCAGCCGGTCCACCAAGGCGTTTGACACTCCCCTTTTTCGTGCTTCCTCCACATCTTTCCGGTTTTCCACCTGAATGAAGTCACTCCGCTCCGTTAAAAGTTTGGCCATACGGTGTAATAGTGCATTTTTATCTTTGGAGCTCAAAGAGGCAATATATCGGGATGCAGTTTTTGCTTTTTCTGCCAATGTGATGATTTTTTCGTCTTTGCTCATATTAAATCCTCTTTTTTTACGGAATTCACAATCACCATATCATCCCGGTGGACGATGGAACTGCTTGCAAAATAACCCAAAACATCCTGAATTTCATGACTCTGACGTCCTATCAGTTTTCGCATATCTTCCGAATTATATTGCGTAAGTCCCTTTGCGATGAGATTTGCCTTGGATACACTCTCCCGGTAAATTTTAACGGCATCACCATGATCAAATTTACCGTAGATTTGTACCACACCCGATGGAAGCAAAGAGGCAGACCGGTGGAGAAGTGCTTTGGCGGCTCCTTCATCCACCACAATTTCTCCACTGGAGGGCAGGGCATGGAGAATCCAGTGCTTTTTCGCCGCCCGTGGACTCATAGTCCGGTGGAAGAGGGTCCCCACGAATTTCCCCCGGGCCAACAAATCAAAATTTTCTGCCTTTTTCCCATGGAGAATGACCACATCAATCCCCCGGGATGTGGCTTTTTCAGCAGCCTGAATCTTGGTCCGCATCCCCCCTACAGCCATGGGATTATTCGAATCCCCGGCGATCCGATACACCGAATCATCGATTTTACGGACTTCTGAAATCAGACTTGCTTCTTTATCCAGATGAGGATTACCGGTATAAAGACCGTCAATATCGGAACAGATAAACAGGATATCTGCTTCTACCAGATCTGCTACATGGGCTGAGAGGTTGTCATTATCTCCTACCTTTAGTTGTTGCACAACCACCGTATCATTTTCATTTACAATAGGCAGTGCTTTCAAACGAAGAAGTTCCAAAAGAGTATTTTTGACATTGATAAACCGTCGCCGATTTAGAAGGTCATCCTGGGTAATCAGCAACTGGGCACAGGGATAATCAAAGAGCTGTTTCCATAAAAAGAACATCATGGGTTGACCAATAGCTGAAAAAGCCTGTTTCCGTGGAATAGAAAGGGGTGTATTCCGTGGATACTGGGGTTGGGTACTCCATCCTGCAGCAACAGCACCTGAAGAGACGACAATAACCTCCTTTCCATCCTGTATACTCTGGTTGATGAAATTGGCGATGGGTAAGAGGTATTTTGTGGCACAGCCCCTCCCATCCGGGGCAATAATGGAACTCCCGATTTTGATAACACACCGCTTCCATGGAGGAAGCTTTATGGGTTTATAATCTGTCATAATGCTACATCGTATCTTGTATGCTTTTTCCCAATGCTTCAAGAAAGTATGTCACTTCCTGTTCAGAAATGATGGTAGGAGGTAGAATCCTCAGAAACTTATCTGTAGACAGGCTGGACATCACACCATGATCTTTCAGGGCTTCCTGTACGGCATGGACCCGCTCAGAGGAGCCCAGGGAAAAGGCAATCATGAGTCCCCGTATCCGGATTTCACCCGGGAATCCATATTTTTTGGACAGATATTTCAGTCCTTCTTCAAATTGTTTGCTTCGGGCAACCACATTGCTTGTGACGTCCAGTTCCTGCATTTGACGCGTGGCAATCAGGGCAGCTGTCATGGCCATGGGATTTCCGCCGAATGTGGACCCGTCGTATCCTCCTTTCATGGCCTGGGAGATCTCTTTCCGTGTCACAACAGCCGTTACCGGATATCCACCACCAAATGATTTCCCAATGGTCATGATATCCGGAATCACATTGTATCCCATACAGGCAAACCAGTCGTTTTGCTTTATAGCCGTCCTGCCGAAGCCGGTCTGGACCTCGTCAGCAATGACGATGGCCCCCTTTTCCCCTGCCAGTTCAAACAATTCATCCATAAAAGTCTGAGTGGCTGCCAGATTCCCGGCTTCTTCACCCTGGATCATTTCAAGAATGATTATTTTGGCATTCTTTTTTTCCATGAGTGTCCGGACACTCTCTACATTGTTGAAATCCGCAAAGTGGACCCAGTCCTCATGATCCAGTCCAAAAGGCTTCCGGTATTTTTCATTCCAGGTGACAGATACCGCTCCATGTGTCCGGCCATGAAAACCGTTTTTAAAAGCAATCACATGTCGCGAGCCGGTATAGGCCTTGGCAATTTTCAGGGCCTTATCTACGGCTTCCCCACCGGAATTCTGAAAATAAAAGTAATTCAGTCCCTGCGGCATCATGGGCATGATGGTTTTTAACAAACGGGTCCGGGCAATCTGAACCCGGTCTTCCTTCATGGAGATAAGCTGAGATGCCTGGTTATAAAGTCCTTTGGCAATCTCTTCATTCGACATTCCCAGGTTGGTGGCGCTGTAGTTGCTGTCCATATCCAGATAGGTTTTCCCTTTTGTATCCATCAACCAGCAGCCCTTACCAGACACAGGCACCAGATCTTTTTCAAGCGTAGAAACAGGAATTTTGTAGGTTTCGTGCAGCTCAACGGCTTCATCTGTAGATATTTCCGACGCCATTAACTGATCAGCAATAGATGACAGGATGTCATCCGGCATATCAGCAGACACCAGATAATTGCATATTTTCTCAGCGATATCCTGAGTTATTTCATATCTATTCGGGTATCTACCCAAAATACTCCGGATATTTTTTGAATATTCATTCATGTCTTTCGTCGAAATGTTTTCCAAAACTTCCAAAATTCTTTCCGGGGTTGCATTTAAACGTTCCGGATGCTGTGATCTGTCATTGATCAGTGCGTTCATTAATTTTTGTTTCATTTTATCACCTATGGTTTAGTCGACAGTGGACAGTCGGCAGTTAACAGTGGATTGATTTGATTGATTTGATTGATTTGATTGGACCACTTGTTACGCGTCACGCGTCACTTTTTCAGTCGACAATCGGCAGTGGACAGTCGGCAGCAGATTGATTCGATTGAATAGATTGGGGAATTGGCACTTCGCTGCGCTCATCATTCAATTCATAATTCATCATTCATAATTCATCATTCATCATTCAATTCATCATTCATCATTCATAATTCATCATTACTCTTCTATATGCTTCCCGAAAACTCATTCCCTTTTTCACCAGTTCATAGACCTTTTCGGTGGCAAAGAGTTCATCGGTCATAGCTTTTTTACACTGCTCTTCATTCACTGTCAGATTTTCAAAGACCAGAGTCAGGATACTGACGGTTTCCAGAAGAATTTCCAGGGATTTCATCACCGGCTCTTTCAGGAGTTGAAAATCCCGGTGATAACCGGAGATCAGGTTTCCGATAAGGGATTTGACCTGCATTTCATAGCCCAGCACCACATGGTAATTGGCCCGAACCAGTTCAAGGACATCGGGGTTTTTCTTCTGGGGCATGATAGAGCTTCCGGTGAGAAAGGCATCAGGAAGTTCAAAGAAACCAAAATCCGGCA